>JANNOU010000012.1:0-7278 GCA_031399305.1 Leptolyngbya sp. SOY_34_metabat_272 | reverse complement strand
AGGTTCGCGGCTGCCTGACCCGAGGTTTCTGCTCTAGGAGCCGAGCTTGGAGCGAAAAACTGGGGGCGGGCGAAGCCGAGCCTGAGAGCTTGAGCCAAACGCTCGGCGGTTGGGGCTCGAAGCCTGGAGGTCGGAGTTGATCGCTCGGAGCCTAGGGCAAAAGGCTCGAAGACCGAGGTCCGCAGCTCGGACAGTCGAGAAAATTGCCTGACCGGTGGGGTTCAGAACTCGGTGAGTCGAGAAAATGGCTCGGCGCTTGCGGCTCGGATCTGAAGGCTGACATCTCGCCAGGAGTCGAATCAACGCCGAGAGCAGCCCGACCTTGCACTGCTGTCCTCGCATCATAGGGAGTACCTCTCAGCTTGACACGATATCACAGAATGATATCATAGGCACAAAGATGGGAATCAGGGGTTTGAATAATAGACAAGCCAAAACCTTGAAGGCTCTCTTTGCCGAGCCGACCCCTTCAGGCATCCAATGGAGAGAGATTGAAAGCTTATTCAGTGGGCTAGGTGCGGTCATCCAGCAGGGTAAAGGATCAAGAGTTCGGGTTGCACTCAATGGTGTTAAGGCGGTTTTTCACGAACCACACCCTGAGAAGGAAGCTTCAAAGTACACAGTCAGAGATGTTCGAGATTTTTTGAAGACCGCGGGGGTAGAACCATGACCAACTCTGTGCCGCCGTCAGCCTTGACCTACCTAGAAACCAGATCAAAATATCCGCTAAGGCTGAACAACTATGGATTCTGACGCACAAATTCTCTAAAAAAGAAGAGTAGATTTGATTGCAATGTTAACTTATAAAGGCTACACAGCTCAGATCGAAGTAGATACAGAGGCAGCGCTCCTGCACGGTCGGGTCCTTGATATCAAGGACGTTGTCACCTTTAAAGGTAAGACCGTCGAGGAACTGCGTCAGGCATTCGAAGATTCGGTTGATGACTACCTGGAGTTTTGTGCAGAGCTGGGAGAAGAGCCCGACAAGCCGTTTTCTGGCAAGCTGCCCTTCCGAACAAGCCCAGAGCATCATCGCAAGATTTTCCTCGCTGCCACCCAAGCCGGTAAAAGCATCAATGCTTGGATGGATGAAGTCCTCATCAAAGCTGCCGAGCAATCTTGAGGGCAGGCAAAAAGCTCAGCGCCGCTCAGAGGATAGAGCCAGAGGCTTGGCGATCAAAGCTCACAGCCCGGCAGATCGAGAAAATTGCCCGGCGCTTGCAGCTCGGAGGCGAAGAAGGCCAAGTTCCCTGCTCGGAAGCTGGCGCGAAAGGCTCAGAGTCCAAGGCTCGCAGCTCGGATAGTCGAGAAAAAAGCCTGATCGACAGAGGTCAGAACGTGAGTCAAGCCAATGGCTCGGCGCTTGAGGCTGGGAGACTGAAAGACAGGACTTTGCTCGCAGCGTGGGGCCGGACTGGTTGAGCAGTGAGCTTATGGGACTTGGAGCATCCCACAGCAGTGGCCTCTGCTGTGGGATGCTCCGGAGCTAGCTCCTCGGCCCCCTCTTGTTGTCCCCATCAATCACTTAAGAGGGCTAATGGTTGCGCTAACTGGGCGGGGTTAGCCTTTGCAATTCAACCAATCATCTGTACGACGCTCTACATAGTACTGGACAGCCCCAGCATACTCAGCAAGTGCATCAGGATGAAAGATATCTTTCATTGCTCAAGCAGTTGCCTCACCTGAGCTAAAGCTTCTTCTCCTAAAATGGGTTGGACAGCACCACTGCCGTTCTCAAAAGTTAAGCGCAAGGCTGCCCGCTGTTAGCTGCATCGTAAGATTAGACCTTTGCGTCGCCAGAAGCAGTCAAAACCTCGTAGTGTGTAACCAACGGCTCCCGCTCCAAGAGGTACTCGTCGTCCTCAGGATAATAGCGCGCGCGCTCGTAATCCGGACCAGCGAAGGCTCGGATGGCGTCGTAGGACTCCCAAAGCGTCGTCAATAGATAATGCGTGATCGCGCCCTCGCTTCTGCGAAAAACGTAGACGCCGAGATTACCCGGTGTTGCCCGATAATCAGAAAGTCCGGTACGCAAAAGATACGCGTAGTATTCGTCAGCCTTGCTAGTGGCTACACGGCCGTGCCAACTCCGCGCGATCATTGTTCAAGCTCCATATTTATCCCGGATGTACTGTGTGGAGGTCTAACGGCATCGTTGAGCGGCAGCAGACCAGTTTCTAGCTGGATGATGACAGCGACAGACCTGGGCGCAAGCTACGTTGTCACAAGTCAGCCATCTGGATCAATGCTTAAACTACTTTATTGGGGCTAGCCCCTGCTTTTTCATGAACCACGGACTCTACCTTTAACCAAGAGGGTGCGGATTCTGGGAAACTTTGTGACTCAGGCACGATCAGATTTGGATCATCTAGAGTTCCCACAGTGATCGATATATATTCTGAACCATCGTCTAATGCACAGATTCCACTACCACAGACTGGGCAAAATCCTCTCTGAGTCGTTTCACAGGTTCGATACAAAGCAGGTTCACCACCAGAACCCTCAAAAATCAATGAGGCTCGCGGAAAATCAACCCAAGCTGCAACTGCTGAGCCAGACCATCGCTGACACATGTGACAGCTACAAAAATGCGGGAAAATTGGTTGCTCCGTTATCTTGTAACGAATATTGCCACACAAACAACCACCAGTGTACTCACTCATACTCGACTCCCTTCAGTTTTGGTGTTTTAAGCTGGTCGATTCTGCTCTCAACACTAAACTTCAACCTGCGCTATCACTGATAATTTAAAGCAGCCCAACTCGTAATTAGACGGAAACTCTTCGTATATTACCCTATTCAAGGGAGCTAGGCGGAAACTTTTTAAGTAACATCTGCAACAGAATCTTAGACGGAAACTTTGCATTTTCTCGCCTGACCTGCAATCAACCGGCAATCCCCTTAGTGGGCACAAAGGCTGAGCAATGGAGCCTAAAGTCAGACGGCTTGTGCTCCGCTCTCGAGGCTCACAGCTCGGACAGTCGAGAAAATTGCTCGGGAGATAGAGTGTAGAACTTGGCAGGTCGAGAAAAACTCCCGGCGCTTGAGGCTGGGAGCCTGGAGGGCGGAGTTCGTCGCCCGGAGCCTAGAGCAAAAGACTCGAAGACCGAGGCTCACAGCTTGGGTAGTCGAGAAGAAAGCTCGAAGGCTCGGGTTCAAGACTCGAACCCTGAAGCCGGGAGCTGCAACGCCGAGGCTGCGAACCCGACAGCTGGCCCAGTGGCGGCTGAGTCGAATCTCAAATCCAGGCTCGCTCGTATTGAATCGGCCAGAGGGGGTCATGACCCAGCTGCTTGGCGGCCTGATGAGGCCAGTAGGGATTACGCAGCAATTGTCGCGCCAACAACACGACATCGGCCTGGCCAGTGCGGATGATCTGGTCCGCTTGTTCGGGGCTGGTAATCAAACCCACTGCCCCGGTTTGAAGACCGACCTCCCGTCGAATGCGTTCCGCGAAGGGCGTTTGATAACCCGGCCCAACCGGGATCTTGCCGCCCGGCAGAAGGCCGCCCGAAGAGCAGTCAATTAAATCCACGCCTAGCCGCTTAAGTTTGCCGCTGAGCGCAAGACTTTGCTCCAGATCCCAGCCATGCTCTAGCCAATCGGTGGCCGAGATGCGAACCCAGAGCGGATAGTGCTCGGGCCAAACCTTGCGCACCGCCTGAGTGACCTCGCACACCAGACGAACGCGATTCTCAAAACTGCCGCCATAGTCGTCTTGGCGATGGTTGCTCAGCGGCGATAAAAATTGATGCAGCAGATAACCGTGGGCCGCATGAATTTCGGCGACTTTGAATCCGGCTGCTAGCGAGCGCTGAGCAGCCTGAACGAAAGCGGCTTGAACCGCCTGAATTTCGTCGAGGCTGAGCGCTTGCGGCACCGGGCTATCGTTGCTGAAGGCAAGGGCGCTGGGACCCACCACTGGCCAGCCGCCCTCGGTGGCGACTAGGGCTCGCCGCCCCTCCCAAGGCGGTGGTGTACTGGCTTTGCGTCCAGCATGGGCCAACTGAATTCCGGCGACCGCCCCGAAGCTGTGAATCGCGGCCGCGATCCTGGCTAGGGCTTGCGCCTGTGCATCCGACCAGATTCCCAGATCCTGCGGACTGATGCGCCCACGCGGCTCCACCGCCGCCGCCTCTGTGAATACCAACCCCGCGCCGCCGACCGCACGACTGGCCAGATGAATCAGATGCCAGTCGTTGGCATAGCCATCGGGGCTCGAATACTGACACATAGGCGAGACCACGATGCGGTTGCGCAAGCTAATTTCGCGCAGCTGCAGCGGTTCAAACAAATGGACCATTGGGGTTCTCCCTACTGATCCAGCTCGATTGCCTGGTTGAGCGCTGCTTTCTCGCGGGCTCGCTGGATGAAGGGCGTGAGCGCCGCTAGTTCCAGGCCGCTGAGGATTTGCAAGTTAGCCGGTTCCACGCCGCGACAGAGCATGTCCACGCACCAGGTATGGCGAGTTTGCTCCGGCTGCGGGGGGCTGCCGTCGGGGTTGACGAAGCCTTCGGTCCACTGCTGCCAACGCTGCAGGAACTCCGCCTCCGCTAAGGGGAATAGCAAGCTCTGCGCATCGGTGGCGCTGACCCGGCGCAGCAGACGGTTGAGCGGACTGCTGCCACCGGCCACCCGCTTGCCCAAAATCTTCTGGTTGAGAGGAACTTGGCGGCTGGCCTGGGCGGAGCGCACCCACAGCATTTCCCGCTCCGGGGCAGGATTGTAATCGGCCCGGCGCAGTTGCAGCGTCTCGCTTACGCTCAAGCCAGCGCCGAATAGCACCCAGGCTAGGGCATAGTCCTCGGCGCTGGCTTTTTTGGCCTGAGCCAGGATGCCATGAACGACAGACGCCTCCAGATCGCCCGGCGCGGCCACCGCTACCGGCGATGCCGACGGCACAAGCGCCACGGCAGGTGGGGCGGCAACCTGCTCCGCGCCCTTGAGGAACAGATCGACGAGGTTTTCTAGAAACTCGTTGCGCCCTGCCCAAAGATTGCCCAGCATATCCGGGGGCTGACAGGTCAACTCCAGCACTGCGTAGCCCAAAATCGTACTGTTAATCAGGCTTGCCAGCTTTTCGGGGGCCAGGCGCAGCTGCAGCTGACCCGCTGCCACTGCCGAAGCCAGACAAGCGGCCAGTGCCCGGTTGGCCTGGACAAAGCCCTGCCCCAGCGCCTGTCGGTTTTCCTCCGGATACTGACCCGACTCGCCGACTACCGAGCGCACTAGGTCCGGCATCTCCTCCAGCGCTTGTAGGCAGATATCGACGTAATGCAGTAACTCCTGACGAGGATCTCCGTGCCAGTTGGTCTGGCGCATCAACGATTGCCCCATGCTGGTAAACACCTCACACTCCTGGATAGTTGCAAGCAATAACCCGTGCTTATTCCCAAAATGCCGGAATAGGGTCACTTCGTTGACCCCAGCGGTCTCTGCGATCTGCCGGGTTGTGGTTTCGGTGACACCCTGGCGGGCGAACAGTTCAATTGCTGCTTCGATGATCTTCTGACGCGTGCGCACAGAGACGGGACGTCTCGAAAGCGGGCTCGCCATCGGTCTCTGAGGAGGTAGCGTGGCCGGATCAACGGTCATGAATCGCCTGCACAGGGTAGCAGCACCAGTCTAGTCGGAACCGCCCAAGGCCCGAGGGCAAGCCGCTAAACGGTGCAAAAATATTGCAAGTGATACTTGCATTTGATCTCAAAGCTAGCTAGGCTAATACGGAACGAAGGGAAAGCAAGTAACACTTGCACGTTGGTGAGAACGGTGCAGGCCAGCCCAGCAGCTACTTGCCTGAGTCTCGGTTGATTTCAGTGTCTGCTCATTTCCCCGACAGTTGCCCAGATTTCATTTACTCTTCAACAAGGAAGTTCGCATGGCTTTAGATGCCGATACCCGGTCTGCGCCGGTCTCCCCTGAGGTGGGCGTGGACGACACCAGCACCAGCGTTCCGTCTCCCTCCCAAGCACTGAGTCTGAATTGGGTGAACGTACTGTTTTTCGGTGCGGTTCACTTGGTGGCGCTGAGTGCGCCCTGGTTTTTCTCCTGGAAGGCGGTGGGGGTGATGTTGGCTCTGCACTGGTTGTTCGGCAGTGTGGGCATCTGTCTGGGCTATCACCGTCTGCTGTCGCACCGTAGCTTGCAAGTGTCCCGTCCGGTGGAATATGCCTTAGCGCTGGTGGGTGCGCTGGCGGTGCAAGGGGGGCCAGTGTTCTGGGTGGGCAACCATCGTCAGCACCACGGCTTTACTGAGGATGAGGAGCGCGATCCCTATTCGTCGCGTCGTGGGTTTTGGTGGAGCCACATGGGCTGGATCCTGTACTCGCTGCCGGAACAACGTCCTAATCAGTTTAACTCGTCTTACTACAGCCGCTTTGCCCCGGACTTGGCGCGGGATCCGGTCTATCGTTTTATGGACAAGTGGTTCCTGGCTTTTCAGATTCCGCTGGCAGCGCTGCTCTATCTGGTGGGCAGTTGGCCGTTCGTGATCTGGGGGGTTGTGGTGCGCGCGGTGTTCTTGTGGCACAGCACCTGGCTGATCAATTCGGCGTCACACAAGTGGGGCTACCGCAATTTTCAGTCTAAGGATGATTCGCGCAATCTCTGGTGGGCGGCGATTTTGACTTACGGCGAGGGCTGGCACAACAATCACCACTCTTATCCCAATGTGGCGAAGGCGGGGCTGCGCTGGTGGGAGGTGGATATGACCTGGTGGTCGATTCAAGTTTTGCGCAAGCTGGGCCTGGTGCAGAAGATCACGCTGCCGCCTGTTGACTGGCGCGAGCAGACGGCCCAGGGCTAAGCAACCAGAGCCCATAGACCAGGCTGGGGAATCGCGTCTGACGGCGGTGACCAGCCTGGTTTGTTTTGGTAGGCAATCAGGGTCTAGTGAATGATTGAGCTGAATCAGAACACGGGTTAGCAGGCTGGCGTCTTTGCGCCATTCGTTAGTTTAAGGATGGGAAATGAGGGGACAAAGCAAAGCCTTGCCCCCGACCCAAGAGCCAACAAGCCACCCGGTCCTGCGCCAAGAATGGGGTGACTTAGGCGGTGTTAAACTGCTGTTTAGCCTCCCAGCTGGGCCGTTCAGTCTGGGGGGCAATCGCTTGAGCCTGGTCCTAACAGTCTCAAGCGGCGCTTGGAGGAATGACTAATGGAGAAGAGTACACAAGCTTTGGGCATTGCGCAGGCGGGTGTGGCTTCAACCTCTGGGTCAGACTCTCACAGGATGAGGGCAAACGCTTTCTAGTGCAGGGCAAACACTTTGTGGTTGGC
>JANNOU010000168.1:0-26316 GCA_031399305.1 Leptolyngbya sp. SOY_34_metabat_272 | reverse complement strand
ATGCCGTGACAGCTTACTTCAACGCTGAAATAGATACTCCACAATTAGCTGTTGTTCAAAGTTACTCAGATAAGTTTGTTGATCAAGCCCCGCGTAAGGTTGCAGAGCCCTGAGATACCTGACCATTGCCTGTAATTTGCGGATGACAATGGCGCGATCTAAAGAAGTCATTGCTTCAGCTTCTCCAGACCTCGACGGATGTACTCTTCCTGATAAGACCGTAGTTTAGCTGTGTCTAGATAGGTGTGCCAGGCTTTGCATTGAAAGCTTCTAAACAGATTCGGCTCTGCTTCGTACAGGATTTTCCCCTCTTTAGCCACGACATAACCCAGTAAGGGCGAGCAGTGTCTAAGATTGACCAGATCAATCCGATCGCTGGGAATCTGAAGAATTCGCCCCAGCTTTTCGCAGAGCGACAACTCGCCCCAGGCTTCTGGCGGAGCATCAAGCTCCATTTGGGACAGTATCGCCAGATCCCAATCGCTATCTTCTCTAGCAGTACCTTTGGCTCGGGAGCCGAATAGAATCAATAGTCCTAAGTTTGCAATCTCCTGAGTTATTTGGGAAGTGGTTTTCCGAAAAACTTCTGGGTCCGGGGAATTGAAGGCTTGGGTCATGCCCTGAATCACTCCCTAAATCGATACTGTATCTGTGCTGGAATCTGAACTCACCAAACTCATAGGACTGTCCTTGAATTCTAACATTGCGAATCAAGCTCACAGGTGGCATGTTGACCACGTCATAGATGATTACTTGATATGTGAACATGACACCCATGACAGCGATAGATGATACTCAGACATTTTGGTTGATTCGAGAAGTGCCGCCCTATGGCGCAGACTGTGAAGTGGTTTCTCCTGCCAATGTGCGCGAGCGTCTGCAGCAAACCTTGCGAGCAATGTGCCGCCGATACAATCTCACGGTTCTCGACTCAGTGTCCCACGATCCATGAATCGGTATCTGTTGGATAGGATTCAGTGGTCGAATGTGGCAAATGAGGTTGAGCGCTTTACGGTCTCCTACCCAAAGGGGCGAAAGCTCATGCTGCACAAAGCCCGGTCCTGGCTGGAGGGACAGGGGAAGGGATGACTGTTAGTTTCGCTCGGGCTGGCGCGAATTGAGCCCAACGAAGAGCACATCCTGCGAGAGCTGCGCTACCGGGCTAAGCAGCTCGGCCTGGAGGATGAGGCACTCATTGACCTGATCGAGCGGGAGATGGCTCCTGGCTCCAGAGCCGAGCGGGAGGTAGACGAATAGCCCTGGGGGTAGCAGCGTTCGATCGAGCGGCCTTCAGCTCAGCTCCTGCTAGCGAGTAGGGCGACGCTCCCGCAGACTCTCCCGATCCTTCTCCAGAACCCAAGTTTCCTTTCCAGCCAAAGGATTTTCCTGGCTCACTCAGCAGATTTGCTCACCGGCGAACCCAATTTCCCTCGCAACTCAGCAACTGACCTTACCGCCGAAGGAAAATTCCTTGGCTCGCTCAGCAACTTTTCTGAGACGCGCTGCCAATTTTCCGTCTCACTCAGCAAATTTTCTGACCCCAGGAGCCAACTTTGCTTGGCGACCAAGCAACTTGCCTTCTCGTCGAAGGAAAACTCCTGCAGCAATCAGTCACGTTGCTTGCCAGAACGCCAAAGCCGAGACCGGTGGCCCCAAAAAAAAAGCCCAGCGCCGGGGATCCCTAGGCGCTGAGCGGGTCTGTCTTATCCAATTGAGGGACAGTCGATTTCCCTGAACTCGGAGAGGTGAGGCAGCCTAGGTCGGCGGCTTCTCAGAAGACTTCTTGCGGGTCTTGTAGGGAAACTGCCGCCTCAGCTCGCCGAGCATCGTGTCTAGCCCGTTCACATCGCTGTTCAGCTTGGCGTAGCTATAGATCGCCAGCGAGGCCGTGTACGCCGCGCTCTTGGCCACCATACAGGTGTCCTCTACCAGCTCCTGCAGCTGGGTCAGCGTGACCCACAGTGGATACAACGCCTCATACAGCGCCACCGCATGGCGCAGCTCGTCCAGGTCGAACGACCGGGGCAGGAAGTTGGGGTTCTGCGCGGCCACCTCCATGGCTCGGCTGACAAACGTCCAGCCTTTATCGCCCATCTTCGGCAGTGCCCGACGCTGCTCGGGCGAGAGGTCCACCAGGAACGGCAGCTTCTCACGAATAGCCGTCAAAGCAGCTGTGATCACCTCTCGGTCTTCAGGAGAGAAATTGGCATTAGTCAGTCTGGCAGTCATGGCAATGAATCCTTTGGTGAGTTTACTGAGTTGTGCAATAAGCACTCGAGCAGTCCCAAAGTGCCCCCGATTGGGCCTGAGCCAACACCCATTCACAACCCATGTGTCAGGGCCTACAGACATCGCCAAGAAGTTCTGTAAATCTAGATACAGAATATACGACCATTTTTATCTGTGGAGCCAAGTCCATGTCTTATCAACAGTCCCTTGCCGAAGCGGATGCCCGCCGCCTGATGGCCGAGCAGACTCGGCGGATCAAGCAACGTCAGGCCAGCCTTCTAGAGCGCAGCTTTGCCTTCGAGCACCCAGCCGCCAGCCGCTTCCGCAACGTGATCCAGGGTAAGGTGCACCCGACCTTTCGCAAGCAGTTCGCCCAGTTCTGCTAATTGGGTTGCAGACCGTCCGGACCCAAGCGCACGCTCCAGAAGGAAGGGATGGTAGATGCACCCTGATTCATCCCCAAAGCCCCTCGTTGGGTTTTTGGGGAGTTTTTGTTTGTAGCAAGCCTCAGCGCTGTGACTTTGTCAATCGGTGGAGTGAACGTAGGCAAACCTGCGCGTTCGCGCAAGCCATTTCCTCTCTGTGCAAGCCAAGCTGTATGCAGTGCTCAAACACTGCTGGGATGTATAACCGATGAGCAGAATGCCGGGTCCAGGTAGCCGAGGCTTCACGCTTCTGTGGGGGTCGATCTTCGCCCTCGTCGGGTTGATCGCTGTAACCTTTGCCTCGCGCCCACCCCAACCAGCGGCACCGGGTGCTCAGCTCAGTGGCCAGACCAGCACGCCGCAGCCCTAGTAATCGCTAACGGCTCTACCCCTGCCGGGTCAAGGTAGGGGTTTCTTGACGCAGCCTGTGACGATGGGCGGTGCTTCGGGATGATGCAGAGGGGGTGAACCGACCCGCTGTCCCGCGCACCGTCCTGAGCCGTCTGTATGATCTGGTTCTTATTTTCCGTTCTGACTGCGTTCTTCGAGTCGATTAAGGATGTTTGCAGCAAGCGAGGTCTGAAGGGCCTGGATGAGCATTGGTTTTGGGGGGTTTGTTCATCACTTTTGTAGAGATTTTAAGAGAGCAGGCGCTGAATCAGCTGATAGACAGAGGGTACCTCAGCGGGCTAAGGCATATAGTCGAAAGATGTCTCATATGCTTGTTGTGAAAACGCCGCTGATTATCAACCCCACGTCTGGTCCGGGTGATAACGAATTGGCTCTAGAGGAGCTGATCAAAGCTCTAGAGGAGCAGGGCTTCTCATTAGAGGTCAGCTTCACGACACCCGACGAAGATGGACAGGGTTTAGCGGCGCAGGCGGCTCAAGCGGGCGCGCCACTGGTCATCGTGGCAGGGGGAGACGGTACCCTTGAGGCTGCTGCACGTGGCTTGCTTCATACCCAAACCGCGCTGGGCATCATTCCATTTGGCACCCGCAACAACCTCTCCGCCAGTCTGAAGATCCCTAGTAGTTTTGCGCAGGCGGCGCAGATCGTGGCTCAAGGCGACACCCAGGCGGTCGATGCCGGGCGGGTGGGCGATCACTTCTTTATCGAAGTCGTGGGCATCGGTTTGGAAGCCGCGCTGTTCCCCTGCGGCGAAGACGTGAAAGCAGGGGTCCAGAAGCGGGGGCTGCTGGGGTTCTTCCGAGGGCTGCTCAGTGGCCTCACAACGTTTTACCAGTTCAGACCCCACCGCCTGATTTTGCGGCTCGACGGCAGACGTGTGCTGCGGCTACGTAGCTTGCAAGTCAACATCTGCAATAGCCCACGCTACGGGATCGAGTTTTCGTTGGCTCCTGATGCCCGTATGGACGATGGCAAGCTGGACGTCGTTTTTTTGCATAACGGTTCCAAGTGGGAGCATCTGCGTCTGTTTTTCAGCGCCATGCGCGGCGATCGTCCCACCCACGCCCGGCTCGAAACCTACCCCGCCAGACGAATCGAAGTCAGCAGCCGTACACCACTGGAGGTTCACGCCGATGGCGTTTGCCTGGGCTTCACGCCGGTCACGGTGGAAGTGGTCCCCAGCGCCCTGCGGGTGCGTGTACCCACACCCGAGCTCCTGGCGGCCTTCGCTGCCCAACAGAACCCTGGCTCGTCTGAACTGCCAGAGTTGAGCGCAGGCGAGCACAAGCCACAGCAAGCCCAGGCACTGTAACTAGGCGGCTCGTCGCCTCAACTGTGGCGACATCTCAGCAGAGCAGAGCTTCAAATTTCTCAATAGAGCCTTTACTCAATACTCTTATGGCTGATATTGAAGGGTATTCATCTTATTCGTATTCTGTTACGTTGATGCATGGATAAGCAAAAGAATTAAAGCATGAACCTCTACACCTTAAACAAGCAAATCCTCCTCAGCCACTACACTTCTAAAGCTGCAGTTTACGTTGCAGCCTGCCCTTCCGTGGAGGCGCAACGCCGCTATATATTTCAGAATGCGGTTGCTTTCGTCTTTGTCTGGTTGTTGCTGTGGGCTCCCTTCTTGACCGGTTCCGTTGGCTAAGTCTAGGGGTCTGTTTGCAACCGAAGTGGTTTCTCAGTCTCGGCGACCCCGCTGCTCAGTCGAGTTGGTCTTAGGTCACTCAAGAGTAGATCTGGCTGGACTTGACTCAGAGCGGCCAACGCCATTCTCTACGCTTATGGCATCGCAGGTCTAACCCAAGACCCTTGTGGCTAAGCGACGCGAGACTCCGAAGCGTTGAGTAGCGTTGAGCGCTACTCTCGCCCAATCGCTTACTGCCCATAGCCGCGCCAGACCCCCACCACAACGCCCTGCACCTGCACCTGCTCAGCAGGCACCACAATCGGCTGATACTTGGGATTGGCAGGTTCTAGAACGACTTCAGGCCCCCGGCGACGGAAACGCTTGAGGGTGGTGCCATGGCCCTCTACGAAGGCAGCAACCAGCGTGCCATTACGCAATTTGCCGGGTTCCATGGCTGGACGCAGGATCACCACGTCCCCCTCGGCGATTAGATCGTCGATCATGCTGTCGCCCTCGACGCGTAGGGCATAGCAATCAGGCTGGATCATCAGGTCGGAGAGGTTCAGGTGCTCGACGTCACTCAGGTCATTGAAGGGCTCCACCGGACCACCGGCTACAATCGCGCCCTTAATCGGCAGACCCTCGACAACCACCGATTGCAGCAGGCGGATTGTGCGGGCGCGGCCTTCCTCCCAGGCGATGTAGCCTTTGTCTCGTAGGTGCTCCAGGCGTCGTTGCACAGGCGCTGGGGACTTGAGCCCCATCGCTTTCATCATCTGGCGAATTGAGGGCGAATGTCGATTCTGCTGGATGTAGGCGCTTAGCCATTCGAGGAGTTCCCGTTGGGGCTCGGTCAGAGAGTCCATAGTGTGTCCAGTCACTGGGTGCGTGCAGAGGAGGGTTAGAGAGCCCAGCTCGGCATCTCAGCTCCTAATGCCTTTTGCACTATAGAACATTTGTATTAAGAGTTCCAAGCCCGCTCCCCCTAAATTCAAGGCTTGGCTAGAACCTGAGGTCGATTAATCTTGACCCGTTTTAGGTAGCTGGGGAACGGGGGTAGAGGGACGAATGCCGCGCCAATCCGCGCAGATCTGATGGTCGTCGGAGCAGCCTTTGGGATGCAGCGCACATACCAGGAAACTGCTGCTCGCATAGTAGCGGCAACTAGGGCAATAGAACCGGGTGCCAGTCGCGCGGTGCGAACGCGGATAGGTCGTTTCAATGCGATGAATAGCCTGCTCATGACGGCGGAGGGCAGCCCGCAACAGCCAATATTGGAGCAGAATACAGCCGAGCAAAATAGCGCCAGTCAGCAGCGCAAAGCCAATCGACAGCATGCTGGGGATTTTTGAGCAGAACCTTCATCCAGGATAGAAGACACCTCTGTGAGCAACCGCAATTTCTGGCGGCAGCTGAATCTGCCTCAGTCTTGCAAGGACGGGGCTTTGGCGCAGTTCAGCAGCGCAGTTGTCAGCTCCTGAGCAGTCGCGTAGCGCTTCTCGGGGGCCGGGTCGGTGACCGTGGTGATGACCTGCTTCAGGTCCGAGGCAATGTGCTCGGTCTCAGGCCGCCCGTCCAATTGGAGCCGCAGGCCCCGCTCGGCGTGTCGGTAAAAGCGGGCCGGGCTCTGACCGGTCAGCAGGAAGAGTAGAGTCGGACCGATAGCGTAGAGGTCTGATTGGGGCACCGGCCAGCCCCGGCCTTGCTCGGGGGCGCTGTAGCCCTCTGCACCGATCCGGGTGCCGTAAGACTGCTCCGCTGAACGCACGGCCCCGAAGTCCAGCACAACGATTTGGTGCGAGACCACCCGTGCCAGCAGATTGCTGGGCTTGATGTCCCGATGGATAATTGGCGAGGGCAGCGTATGCAGGTAGTCCAGCACCTGGCAGGTCTGAACCATCCAGTCGGTGGCTTGGGCCGCTGTCACTGGGCCGCGCTGTAAAACCCACTGCTCTAGATCCTGACCGTAGATCATCTCCATCGCCAGATAGCGCTTGCCGCTGCTGACGAAAAAATCAAAGAACTTGGGAATGCCGGTGTGGCTGAGCTGCTGCAAGGTGCGGGCCTCGCGCTCAAAAAGCTCCTGAGCCTTGGGATTGTCGGCTAGGTCAGCGTTGACTTCTTTGAGCACCCGGATCTGACCGTCCATCCAGGTGAGGTACGTAGTGCCCATGCCGCCCTGCCCCAGCACTTTGACCACCTGATAGCCTCGGATCACCTGCTGCACCTGGATAGGCTGGCCGCAGTCCGGGCAGAACAGGCTGGTCTGCGAGCGTCGGGGATGGCCGCAACTCGGGGTCGGGGGCTTGGCGGTGAGCGCTGAGATCTCCGTCCCCCTATCTGGGTCGTCGTGATACTGGGTGTTGAAGTCTGGCAGCGCATAGTCGCTTTCCAAGGGAGGTAAATCGGCCTCGGCGCTGGACACCGACTCCACCTCCTCAGCCTGGTCGGCGGCGAACTGGATCTTTAGATTAGGTCCAGAGCGGGCCAGACGCAGCACCGAACCGCTGGTGACCAGTGACTGCTGCACCCGCTTGCCGTCCAGGTAAGTGCCGTTGGTGCCCAGATTGGTTAGCTCCCAGGTGTCGCCGTGGCGGCGCAGTTCGGCGTGACGTCGGGAGACAACCGCGCTGTAGAGGACCACGTGGTTGTCCGGAGCCCGGCCAATCGAGATGACGTCCTTGCTACTGAAGGTCCAGGTCTGGATGGGAATAGCCTGCACAGGGTGCAGTAGGGTCAGCTTAATCACATCAAGGCCTTCAGGTCGGGGTGTCACAGGGCAGAACCAGGGATTACAGGTTCAGTACAACAGACAGGGTGTTGTCAGCAAGACTACTCTAAGCTTTAACAATCTGGAAATCGGGTTAGCCAAATTGGGGCCACACTACCGCTTGAGTGCTCCCGCTCCGGGCTTGAAACATCCAAGACCCAGCTTGACCCTGATCCAGCCTACTTTCTAGGGTATATCGCGCTGGAGGGCCGATTGCGGAAGCCGACCTCCCAAACCAGAGGCGCGGTTGCTCTTCCAAGTTAGCTCGGGGTGGTCTCTACAGCCAGCGGCGGGACTGGAACATCGAACTCAAAGCGGATCAGGATTGCTGTGAGATTATCATGGCCGTTGCGCTCACTTCCCAAGGTCATCAGCTGCGTTGCCCCAGCTGCGAGATCGGTGTCTGGGGAGAGCAAAGGAGCCAGAGCGCCTTGCCAGCACGCCTCGAGCAGCCCATTATCGCTCAAGCCATCTGAGCACAGCAGCAGCAGCGTCGGTTCTGTGATTTCTAAGAACTGGACGGCGGGCTCAACGGCATCATCGGCGCGGGGTCCCAAAGCTTGGGTCAGTTGGTAGGCGTCTGGGGTGGCGTAGGCGAGATCGGCGGGCAGCCCCTCATTGATGTTCTGCTGGCCGACTTCGTGGTCGCGGGTAATCTGCGTCAGCCCCGCCTGCGTGAGGCGGTACAGGCGGCTATCGCCGACGTGGGCGACGGCAACTTGGGTGTTGTGGATCACGACCATCACCAAGGTGGTGCCCATGCGCTCGCTGCCCACCCGCCCGAGGCTCTCGACCAGTGCCGGGTCGTCTGGCTCGCCTTCGTTGGCTGAGAAAATGGTGTCGTTAGCGGCCCAAACTGCCTTTTTGAGAGTCATCTCCCCGGGCAGGTCCAGATTGTTCCAGAACGGCTCGAAGTAGTCGCGCAGGGTCTGCACGGCCAGAGCGCTCGCGACCTCGCCAGCTGCATGACCGCCCATGCCGTCGCAGAGGATGTAAAGACCTCGGGCAGCCTGGAGCTGTTGACTCTCCGGCATCTGGGCAATGTTGAGCTGTGTCTGGATGTAAAAGGTGTCCTCGTTGTGGTCGCGCTGACGGCCCACATCAGTGCATCCCACTTGGTGCAGTGCCAGCAGGCGAGGTTCGACCATCGGCTGGTCTGCGAGCAGTGGCGGTTCGGGCGGCGGTTCGGGCGCTATGGGCGGCGGTTCGGGCTTCGGCTCTGGCTCTACGGGCGGCGGTTTATCTGCGGGCGGCGGTTCGGGAGGCAAATCTGCTTGCGGTTCGGTTGGGGGACCTTCAGGTAGCTCCGGGAGCGTTTCAGCAGAGGCTGATTCACTGCTCAAGGCTGGCAGCTCGGGGGCTGCGGGCTCATCGACCGTCAAGCCAGCCGGAGACTCTGCCGGTGGGACAGTGCTGACAACCTCCGGGGGCTCTAACGCGGTGCCGCAGTTCTGGCAGAAGCGATGGGTTTCGGGGTTGGCGTAGCCACATCTGGGACAGTCGCGCATGGCTTAGCCTGAGATCTGGAAAATAAAGCTCACTTTATCGCCCTTGCCCAGCGCAATGCGGTCGCCAGGGCGCAGCCGATGACGGTTGCCGGTTGGCAGCGGGATGTTGTTGACGTAGGTACCATTCGAGCTACCGGTGTCCTCGATGTAGTAGGCGTCAGCTTCGGCCCGGATGTCGGCGTGTACGCGTGACACAATCTCATGGTCAGGGAAACCGGAGAGGTCGATGTCAGGCGGGATGCGGTCGTTGGGCTTGCCGAGATGCACCACGCTCAGACTGGCGGGCAGTTCGATGAGCACATTGGTTTGCACATGCAACAGCCGCGCCACCCGTGTCTGTAACTGGGTGCGAACGCCGCCGTGCGCCTGCATAGGGTTGGCTAGTTGAGCCTCGGGCAGGGGGTCTGGCAGCGGCGGCTCGGCGATCGGTTCTAGGGGGGGGGGCGGTGCAACTGGCTCTGGCTCTGGCGGCGAGACCCCGAGCGGTTCTGGGAGTGGTTCTGGAAAAGACGGTTGCTCCGCGACCGGGTCCGGGCTGGCGGGAAGCTGGGTGGGCGGTAGAGGGCTGGTAGGCGGCGAGCTGCTGGGGGAGGGGGTGGCGCGTAAGTCGTAGCCGCACTGGCCGCAAAAACTAGCGTCGGTTTGCACTTGTGCGCCGCAGCTGGGGCAGGGCATCAGCTGGGGGAGAGCGGTGTAGCAGGCTTCGCACTGCACTGCGCCGTCAGGGTTGGGGTGAGAACAATTGGGGCAGACAATCATGCACGTTTCCCAGAACGCTGGATAGGCTGGATAGCCGGAGAGACGAAACTCAGGTGGGGTCAGGTCGAGGGCGGAGGCGGTTGAAGAACGGTTTTGGACACGATCCGGGTCTGTTTGCGCTCAGCCTCTGACAAACTTTTGCCGTCCTGCAGGCGAGTGGCGCTGGTCTGAAGCACCGTTGCGGCCCCCTGATCTCCCATCTGAAGGGCGGTCTTGGCGGCAGCCTGGAGCAGGGTTGCAGCCCCCGTTCGGTCGCCCTGCTGCAGCTTGGCCTCTGCCATCTGGGTCTGCCGATACTTGCCCAAGGCCAGGACGTAGGGCTCCAGAGCCGGGTCCGGATTGGGCTGGTAGTTGCCAACCAACTGGGCCTGCACCAGCAAGGGGTCGGTCAGAATGCTCAATTGCTGGGTGATGGGGTTGTCGTAGCGCACCTGGACTTGGGCGATGGGCAGGGTGGTATCGGCCTGGGTGGGCGGTTGGCTGATGTAGAGGTTGAGGAGCACCACCCGCTCGGTGTCGGTCATCAGGTCGCCTAGGCGCACCGAAAGGTAATTGCCCTCTGCTTGCACGGGCAGCTCAATGACATCGGGAGCAACCTGAGCCACAGGCTTAAGTTCCGCCAGCCGCACGCCAGGAGTCAGGCGGATTAGCAGATAAGCGTTAGTGAGGCCAACATCCTGAATGCGTCGGAATAGCCGCTGGAATTCCAAAACGGCTTGACTAGGCTGCTGAATGTAGGCCATCGCCCCGCCACCGGCATCGGCAATGCTCTCTAGGACATCTTGGTTCCAACTGTCGCCAAAGCCCAGGGTGTGCAGGGTGAAATTGTATTCGGTGGCCAGCTTGGCCAGTTTCACACAGCGCTCATTGTCGCCGTGCTCGTTCTCGCCATCGGTCAGCACGAAAGCCTGCGAGACAGTGCCCTGCTTGCCCAGCGCCAGCTGTTCTAGGGCGGTTTTGACAGCGCAGTCGATGCAGGTGCCACCAGCGGCGCGCAAATTCTGGATTTGGGCCTGAATCTGGCCTGGATTCTGGACCAGCTGGTTAGGCACTAGAACCGCTGCCTCGTGATCAAAAGCCACCACCGAGACCCGGTCCTGGGGCGAGAGCTGGCCAATCAGCTGGGCAGCGGCCTGCTTGACGGTCTCCAGGGGCTGGCCACGCATCGAGCCGCTGTGGTCCAGGACCAAGCACAGGTTCAGGGGAGCGCCGCTGGGCAAACCGCCAGTGCTGCCCCCCGCCGAAACCCAAATTGCTAGTTGTCGCTGATTGCTGGCTCGATTGCGGTCGAGACTAGCATCGCTGAGGGACAGGCGTAGATTCACGCTCATAACTAAGGGGGTGGAGGGGTGCAGCTATTCCTGTTCTAACCGAGATTTAGGCCGGCTCCTGCCGCTTCGTCCAGTAGCCAGACTAGGCTGCCCTCGGGTCGAATCAGCCGCGCGGGATACTGCCGGGCATCACCTGTAGGAGCCAGGATCGCCTGCAAGGCTGGCCGCTTGCTTGCACCTGTGACTAGGAATAGCACCCCACGGGCTCGATTGATCAGCGGGTAGGTGACGGTGATCCGGGGCTGACCGTCTTTGTTACCAACCGTTACCAGGCGGTCGGTGACCTCTAGGGATGGGGTACCGGGGAACAGGGAAGCGGTGTGACCGTCGTCGCCGATGCCCAGCAGCAGCAGATCTAACACTGGGAATTCGCCTGCGGGGCTACCGAAGAAGGCTCGCAGCTCCTGTTCGTACTGCAGTGCTGCCTGGGCGGCGTCTGGCGCAGCGGTGGAGATGGCGTGCAGATTACCCGGCGGGATGGGCACCTGGTCGAGCCAGGCGCGGCGGGCCATGCCTTCGTTGCTCTGGGGATCGGTGACGGGGACGTAGCGCTCATCTCCCCAGAAGACCTGAATATTTTGCCAGGGCAGGTCCTGCTCAGCCAAAGCGCGGTACAGGGGTTCTGGCGTGCTACCTCCCGCTAGGACCAGACTGAACTGTCCCCGCTGGGCCAGAGCTTCTCGCGCCGCGCTCAGCACCAGTTCCAAAGCGCGTTGGATCAGGTGTGGTTTATCTGGCAAGACTTCAATCACTCGGGGATCGCTCATGGGATGGGCACAGAGTAAACGCTCTCGATGATACCGAGCCAGGGGACTGGGCAAGCGGCTAGCGCTTGCACTCCGGCCAGTCGTAAGGGACTAGCGTGCCCAGATCTACCGCCTGCCCGGCCTGGACCTCAATATTGGCTTCGGCCTCCTCAGGCGGCAGCGCTGAGAGCGCTTCCACTGGTAGGCGCTCCTGGGCGCAGAAAACTACCGCATAGGTTCCCGGCGGCACCCGTAGTTGAAAGCGGTTGCTGACGTTGCCCTTGAAACGGAATGGCGCTTTGAAGACCTCGCCAGTGAAGCGGTTTTCCGCACGGATCTCGCCGTTGGGGATGAACTCGCTGGGGAAGGACAGACGCCCCAGCAATTTGGCAGTATGGGGCGCGGGCGCGGGCAGTGCCGGAGCCATCTTCTGGGGCCTGGCAGGGGTAACAGCGTTGGGCGTGGGGTCAGGCCTAGGGGAGGGGGGCAGCACCGGCGGGTCAGGTGTGATTTCGGCGATGGGGGTGGGCGTCGGCGTTGGGCGGGAGCAGGCCGTGAGCCCCACCAGCCCCACCAGCCCCACCACTAATAAACAGAGACGAACGGCCTTCATCCCACCTGGCCCTGCCGATGGCGACCGAGCCGCTGCTCGGCTTCGGCCATGACCTGCTCGGGGGCCTCTAGCATCTCGCCGGAGTAGTTTTCCAGCACTCGCGTGGAGAGCGACACCCGTCCCCGCGTGCTGTCGACCTCAGTGACCACGGCTTTCAGCGTCTGGCCCACGCTGAACACGGATTCTATCGAGCGGATATATTCGCCGCTGATTGAGCGGATATGCAACAGACCGCTGCCGCTGCCGAAGTTGATAAAAGCGCCAAAGGGGCGGATGCCGCTGACCACACCTTCGACCAGCTGGCCTGCAGCTAGCGAGGCAGCTCCAGCCATGCTCACCGCCTGCCGATGCGAGAGCACCAGCCGCTCTTGTTCCTGGTCTACTTCCAAAAAGCTCAGCATCAGGGCTTGGCCGACTAGGGCGCTCAGATTGCTGCGCTCAACCAAGTGGGAGCGCGGAATAAAGCCGCGCAAGCCCTCGACTTCTACGGTGACACCGCCTTTGTTGATGCCGGTGACACGGCCTTCGACCAGTTGCTTGGCCTCGTTGAGCTCGCTGACCCGCTCCCAGGCGCGTAGCAGTTCCAGGCGACGCAGAGACACAATGACCTGTCCCTCGGCATCTTGTTCGCGCAAAATTGCGAAGTCTCGAGTTTCACCCTGGCTCAGCGCCTCGGCGATCTGGCTGGGGGGATGCAGCGCAACTTCATTGAGGGGTAAGAAAGCGAGGGATTTGCCGCCGATGTCGACGAATGCGCCCTGGGACTCTAGGCTGAACACGGTACCTGGCACGACCTGTCCGGCTTGGAAGTCGTAGTCGTGCTGGGCCAGGGCTCTGGCGAAGTCGTCCATGGAGAACGACGCGTTGCGGCTCGATTGTGGGTTCATGGGCTCGGGTCAGCGAATCGAAGCCTGTGCTCCCAGACGCTGCTGGGAAGTCACAGGCTTTGATGAGAACTGCCCAATTTTAGCGATTTTGGGGCCTAGCGGGGCTCGCGCACCAGATCTGCGGCTTTTTCCAAGAGCTCGGCCAGCATCTGACGAACTTTGCGTTCTTTGCGAGCGGCAGCGGCACCGACTTCGCCGATTTTGCTCTCTAGGGCGGCCAGTTTTTCCTCTGGGGGGTGCTCGGCGGCTTGATCGCGGGTGCGCTCGTACCAGAGGCGGGCTTCCTCTAGATAGCCTTTGACTTGGTCGTTGCCGGATTCGATGCGGGCAGCCAGGTTGGCGCGGGTCAGGGCAAGCTGGCCCTGGAGCTGGGCATAGCGCCGCTTGAGCAGGGCGACTTCTTCGCTGTCTTTGACCGCTTCGAGGGCGGAGTCGAGGTGCTGCTTGACCTCGGTGGGCAGTTCGGTGCCCGACTCTTTCAGGCCTTCCAGGCTGTCCTGGACACTGGTGACCAGTTGGCTTTCTTGTTCTTCGAGTCTGGCTTGGAGTTGGCGCATCTCTTGCTGCGAGGACTCGACGGCCTGCTGACGGCTGCGGCTGATGCCTTCGATTGCTCCCTCAACAGTGGCGATCGCATTCTCTCTGAGGTGCTCGGCTTCGGAGCGCAGGTTGGTGACGGCGGCGCTGACCGCTTCTCGCACGATGCCGCGCAGGTCGCCGGTGCCTGCTTTGAGTTCGCCACTCACTTGGGCGACGGCGTCGCGGACGATCTCTCGCACCCGCTCGGCGCGGGGTTGGCTAACTTCTTTGGCCCGGTTGAGTTCCCGAATGATGAGCTCTCTGACCTGGCTAGACTCTGGGGTCGAGTCGGGACTGGGATTTGGGTTTGGGTTGGAGTTGGGATTGGTCATCGTAGAACCTGCCAAGTGCTCTGAAAAGGCGCTCATGCAACCCACCCTTTCGCATGAGTTGCGGCTTGCTCTTTCATGCTGCTCAGCTCACCTCCCGACGGTAACTGTCCAGGGACATAAATTGTGGATGGATGGGATGCGGATTGAGGGAGAGTTGGTGCTGGCGCGGAGACTGCTTGGGTCGATGCAGGCCCAGAGGTCTGGTTCTCAGGCGTCCTCACGGAGAGCCAAATAGCGTATCAGGCTAGCAGCTTCCTGTTCAGAGGCCAGCTTGATAAATAATAGGGCGGTACTTGGGTTGAGGGATGGTTCTGCATAAAAGATATTGATGTGATAGTCGCTCACAGTTAATCCTTCAAGCTTAGGTTGTACTGCTCGACCAATAAAAGCAACTGACGGACTTGATAGGGAGCTGCCCAAAGGCTTCGACCAGCAAAACCATCTCGTCGAATCGAATGTTTTTTGATCCAGACAAAACCTCTTCGAGTAACTTTCGCTTTTTCATCTGCTTTTCTACATCGCCACCGTTCTGCTGTCCCATTTCAGCCAAACCAGCGTATTCCTGATGGTGACCTGAACGCTGCCTCCGCCATAGGGGTTCAAACCCTGGCTCCCTCTTGGGAGCCTCCCACGCAAACCTCCGCAGGCCTCAGAGCCTTTTGGTGAACCCGCGCCGGTTGCCGACCCACCTGAGGCGCTTTTCTACAAGCTGCCGCCACTTGCCAGGCTGTTCCCGCCAGACGGCAACAGAGCGGCGGCGGTTCTGGGCCAGTTCCCGCCCAAGCGCTCCAAGTTGCCGCCGAACGGCTGCTAGTTCCCACCCAAGCGCTCCAAGTTGCAGGCCAATTACCGCCAGTTCCCGCCCAAGCGCTTCAAGTTGCTGCTCGTTGGCCGCTGGCTGTGTCCTAGCCCTTACCGGCTCAGGCAGGCTGACTGGAGACTCAGCCAGGCTCCTAGACAGGCCCCTCCCCCAGCGCCGCCCCGAAGCGGAAAGCCGGAGCTTTGCCTTACAGGTGAGGAACTGAACTTTAGGGGAAGCGCGACCCTGCGGATCACAGCTGCGCAAATTCCTCTTGCAACGCACGGTGGCGTGGATAAGCCTGCCGGACTTGAGTAATGTAATGCTGCCAGGCGTCTGCATCCTGAACGATGGCCTGATAAATAGACTTGATCCGAGCAGCGTAGCCCGCAGCCCTGCGGTAATGGTCCCGGTGTTTGAGATCAATGTAGGACTGCACGAGTTGCTGGTAGATAGCGATTGCAGCGGCTGGGTGCTGCCCCTTCACTGCTTCCGCGACCAAGGTTTGCAAGGATTCACTCTGGTGTTGCCGCTGGGCAAGTCGAATCGCTGCCTGCCAATCCTGTTGATAGAGATAGATCTCTGCCAGAACCGTGCTGTCGCGCTGCGCCCATTTGAGCAATTGGGGCTGAGACTCCGGCCACTGACCCAGCTTGGTAGAGAGCGCCTCCAGCTGCTGATAGAGTGCGAGGCTGACCCGGTCGTGCTCTGCGGTCGCCATCAGAATACGATGCCAATGTTCGTCCTGTTGCTGGGCGCGGTAATAGCTGGCCAAGATGCTCAGGATGCTGACCCTTCCAGACCAGCCGTGGGCAAAGTAGCTGGAATCAGACTCGCGCTTACGCTGCTCAAAACTGGTGACCCATGCTTCCAAGGTTGCTAACCAGCGTGTTGCCTCCCCAGCTTGCTGCCAGTATTGAGCCAGCTCCAGATATTGCGCTTCGGTGTGCAGGTTGGCCTGGCGCACTCGCAAATAACTGGCTTCATCGCCCAACTTGAGATAGTAACCAGCAATCCAGTCTTGGGCATCGGGGCTCTGGTTAGTTTCAAATTGCTCGATTAGATAGTGATAATCCTCCGCGCTGGTGCCAAGCGTATCTAGGGCGCTTTTGAGCGCCTCGACCGTATCGCCGTAATTGCAGACCTCCCAACTGAGCGCTGCGATCAGCGTGTCAAAGTGGGGGCGTTTGAGCCAGTGGGGCAGCTCTAATTGGCGCAGCGCCTCGGCCTGTAGACCAATTGCTGCCTCGATCGGGGCGGTGCTGATGGGGGCCTCCTCAATCAGCGCGTTGCCGCAGACGACCACGTGCCAGAACAGCTCAATTTGGTCTAGAGGGTTTAGAGTTTTGATCGTCTCAAAGATCTCGTTTAGTTCTAGATCGGCTTCAGCTTCGCCGTCTTCGCGGTAGAAGTGATCGCTAGCTTGAACTTGCAACTCATCGAAGCATTGTTCAATTTCAGCCTTGAGCCGCTCAACCTGCTGAGCACTCCTGGGCTGATATTGGATAATCTGGGTCGGGATGCGAATGTGGGCCAGCAGGGTTCGGCGAAACTCGACCTGTTCTGTGGCCAACTTCACGACCAAATCCAGCAACTCCTGATGCGGCATTGCGGCTAAAGCCTGCTCCAGAACATTGGGGGTGTCTGCATCCATAGAGCCTTCAGCAACGGTTAGAGCGCTTCCCATTGTGCGCTCAGCGGCTGCCTGCGCGCACGCCTACAGCCTTCACAGACTGTTCAAGCTAGTTGTAAATCTGGATACATTCACGGATCAGGCGATCGCGTTAATTGGAGAGCGTAGCGTGCTGAGATACAAGCGCTTTTCGTCCCTGACCCCTTGGGGTGAGCAGTGCAGCGCTCTTCGATCATGTTTTTAGTGGGGTTTCAGCAGGGTTTTAGTGGGGAGAGACGTATGAAGTTCAAGGCGATCAAGTGCCTCGGGTGGGTCGCAGCGTTCGGTTTGCTAATGGCAGCCTGTCGTGGCCCCTCGTCCACGGGCTCCCCAGCTGAGACCAGCCCTGCCGCATCAGCAACCAGCGCCGCTGCTGAGTACACAGTCGGCATGGTGCTGGTCGGCCCCACCAACGACGGCGGCTGGAATCAGGCGCACTTCGAGTCCACCCGGTATGTGAGCGAGAAGCTGCCCAACGTCAAGTTTGAGTACGTCGATAAAGTCAACCCCGCCGACCGCCCTAACGTGAAGGGCTCCCAGGTGGCCGACGACTTGGTTGCCAAAGGCGCTCGCTTGATCATTTTCAACTCCGACGACTTCAAAGACGACGCGCTCGAAACCGCCCAGAAACACCCCGACGTGACGGTGATTCACGCCTCCGGCGATTACGCCTGGAAAGAGGGCAAGAACTTCAAAAATCAGCCGAACCTGGGCAACATCATGGCCCGTATGGAATACGGCAAAATGATCGCCGGTTGTGCGGCAGCGCTCGGCACCGAAACGGGCAAAATCGGCTACCTCGGCCCGCTGATCAACGATGAGACCCGCCGCTATAGCTCTGCTGCCTATCTGGGCGCGAAGTATTGCTGGCAAACCTACCGCCAAAAGCCCGCGCAGGCGCTGAACTTCAAAGTGACCTGGATTGGCTTCTGGTTCAACATCCCTGGCGTTACCCTTGACCCCACCAAAGTCGCAGATGACTTCTACAACGGCGGCTTTGACGTGGTGATGTCCGGCATCGACACCCCAGAGGCAGCCGTGCAGGGCAACAAAGCGGCCCAGGCCGGTAAGCCGGTCAAATTCGTTCACTACGACCTCAAGACCGGCTGTGACCTCGCCCCTGACATCTGCCTGGGGGTGCCCTACTACAACTGGGGGCCGCCCTACGTTGAGGCGATTCGAAAAGCAGCCGATGGCAAGTACACCAGCGAATTCGTCTGGCTAGGGCCAAATTGGCAGGACCTGAATAACCCCGACACCTCTATGATTGGCTTTGAGCCGGGCAAGGCGCTGGGCGAGAATAAACCGTATCTGGATCAGTTCATCCAGGGCCTGGCCGACGGCAGCATCAACCTCTACAAAGGTCCGCTCAAGTTCCAGGACGGCAGCGACTATTTGAAAGCGGCAGAAACAGCCACCGATCAACAAATCTGGTACCTGCCGCAGTTGCTCCAGGGCATGGAGGGGGCGAGCAAATAGGGGCAAGTGGGCATGAAGCTTGAACTCCAGCACATTCACAAATCCTTTGGCCCGGTTCACGCCAACGAGGATGTGTGCCTGAGCGTTGAGGCGGGGACCATTCACGGGCTGCTGGGCGAGAATGGCGCGGGCAAAAGTACGCTGGTCAAGGTTCTCAGCGGCTTCGTTGTCCGCGACCAGGGCACGATTGTGCTGGGCGGTCAGCCGGTGGTGATCCGGACGCCTGCCGATGCGCTGCGGGCTGGGGTTGGCATGTTGCACCAAGACCCGCTAGACTTCCCGCCCCTGACCGTGCTGGACAATTTTCAAGTCGGTCAGCCCGGCCGGTTTTGGCGGAACCGTCGGGCGGCGGTGCGCCAGTTCCGCCAGTTGGCTGCGCAGCTCAACTTTAATCTGGACGTGAACGAGTGGGTGGGCAACCTCACGGTCGGCGAGCGGCAGCAGTTGGAGCTCCTGCGCTTGCTATCGCTGGGCAGCCGCAGCCTGATTTTAGATGAGCCTACCACGGGCATTTCTGCCTCGCAAAAGACGGCGTTATTCGCTGCCCTCAAGGCTTTGGCCGCGCAGGGGATGTCGATTATCTTCGTGTCGCACAAGCTCGAAGATGTCGAAGATCTATGCAACCGAGTTACGGTGCTGCGGCAGGGGCGCGTGGTGGGCAATCTCGAACTGCCCTGCCCCACCCAGCATCTGGTCGAGCTGATGTTTGGCCGTCAGCTAGCGCTGCCCGTCAAGCCGCCTACCCACCAAGAGGCGATCCTGTTGCGCTTAGACCACATCGTCCTCAGCGATCAGCGGTTGCGGGTGCGCATCGACCAGCTCAGCGTGCGCTGCGGCGAGGTGATTGGGCTAGTCGGTCTCGAAGGCAGCGGCCAGCGGCTGTTGCTGCTGCTGTGTGCGGGGCTGTTGCGGTCCAACGAGGGCAGCCTCACGCTCAACGCCACCCACCTGACGCGTAAGCCTTATCGAGACTATCGGCGGGCGGGCATTGGCTACTTGCCCGCCGACCGACTCCGCGAGGGCCTGATCAGCGGCCTGACCATTCAGGAGCATGTCGTGTTGCGCTCCTGCCGCGCCTGGTGGATCCGCTGGTCCGAAGCGCTCAACGCGGCCCAGCAGCTGATCCGCCAGTTCAACATTCGCGGCCAGCCGAACACGCGGGTCGAGCGCCTCTCGGGCGGCAACCAGCAGCGCACCCAGCTGGCCCTGTTGCCGACGCCACTGAATCTGTTGCTGATGGAGCACCCCACGCGGGGGCTAGATATCGAGTCGGCGCTCTGGGTGTGGGAGCAGCTGATCGCCCGCTGCCAAACCGGCACGGCTATCCTGTTTGCCTCCTCGGATTTGGATGAGATCATGCAATATAGTGACCGCGTGATCGTGTTCAGCGGCGGCCAGGTCTCGGCCCCCATCGACGCCGCCCGTCTGACTACGGAGCGGCTGGGCGAGATGATCGGCGGCAAATTCGCGCTGCCGGTGCCGACCGCGCCTCTGCCCTAACGCCCTATGACGTTTTCTAAGACCGCTCTCTACAGCCTCGGCTCTCTGGTGGTGGCGCTGCTGTTTATCGCGCTGGTGATCGGGCTGTCGGGGGCTTCCCCACCGCAGGTGGCCGCCAGTCTGTGGGATGGCGCGTTCGGCACTGGCGACCAATTGGCGCGGGTGCTGTCTACACTCGCGCCGCTGTTGTTGTGTGCGAGTGGCTTGGTCTTCACCTTCACGGCGGGTCTGTACAATCTGGGCGTGGAGGGGCAAATCACCTTCGGCGCGATTGCCACCACGTGGGCGTTACGAGGGTTGCCAGATCTGCTGCCGGGGCCTGCGGTGGTCACGCTGGGTCTGGTGGCTGGCGCGGTGGGTGGGGCCTTATGGGGCTTGCTGGCCGGGGGGCTGAATGTGTATGGCAAAGTCAATGAGATCTTCGCCGGGCTGGGCCTGAATTTTATGGCGCAGGGGCTGGCGCTTTATTTGATTTTCGGCCCCTGGCAACGCGAGGGCGTGGCCTCGATGAGCGGCACCGAATTGTTCGACCCTTCGCTCTGGCTGAGCACCTTGGGCAAGACTGAGGCTAGCCCCGTGGCCCTGATCCTGGGAGCTTTGGCGGTGGTGATCACCGTGGGGGTGGTGCGCGGCACGCCTTTCGGTCTGCAGTTGCGGGCGGTGGGCCACAATCGGCGGGCTGCGTCTGTGCTGGGCATTCCGGCGCTGCGTCAATTGTTGAGCGCTTTTGCGATTGGCGGGGCGTTTGCTGGGGTGGCGGGGGCGTTGCAGGTGGTGGGGGTGTTTCATCGTCTGATTCCCAGCGTGTCGAGCAATTTGGGGTTTTTGGCGCTGCTGGTGGTGATGCTGGTGAACTTTGATGCGTTGCTAATTGTGCCGGTGGCGTTCTTGTTTAGCGCGCTCAATGTGGGCAGCTTGCAGTTGCCGTTGGTGTTTCAATTGGAGTCTTCTCTGGCAGGGGTGATTCAGGGCACGCTGGTGTTATTTGTGCTGATTGGTCGCGGCCTCAGTGAGTGGCGCGGCAAGCCGCTGGGCGGTCGCTAGGGTTGGAATTTTTGCTTGAAACGTTTGCTGGGAAAAGCCTATGGATACTGCCCAACTGATCGCCATCTTGGCGACGGCCATTGCTACTGCCACGCCGCTGGTCTTTGCCTGCTTGGGGGAGACGATCACGGAGCGGGCGGGGGTGATTAATCTGTCGGCGGAGGGGACGATTCTGCTCTCGGCGATGACTGGTTTTGCGGTTGCCAAGTTCACGGGCAGTCTGCTGCTTGGCTTTGCGGCGGCGGCAGGGGTTGGGGCGCTGATTGCGCTGATTGTCGCTTTTGGGGCGATTACGCTGCAGCGCTCTCAGATTGCGATTGGCTTTGTGCTGGCGTTGCTGTGTGGCGATCTGTCTGCGTTTTTGGGCAATCCGGTGGTGCGGGTGCCGGGGCCGACGGTGCCGAGTTTTAAGCTGCCGATTTTGCAGGATCTGCCACTGGTTGGGCCGCTGCTGTTTCAGAGTGACTGGCTGGTCTACAGCAGCTATGCGCTGATTGCGGGCACTTGGCTGTATTTCTATCGCACTCGGGATGGGCTGTTGTTGCGGGCGATTGGTGAACAGCCTGCGGCGGCTTTTGCCCGAGGTGTGGATGTGGTGCGCAGGCGCTATGTTTACACGTTGGTTGGCGGGGCGCTGATGGGGATTGCGGGGGCTGCGTTCTCGTTGGATTTTAAGGCGGGCTGGAGTTATCGCCACACGGCTGGTTACGGTTGGATCGCGCTGGCGATTGTGATTTTTGGGGGCTGGAATCCGCTACGGGTGGCGTTGGGGGCCTATTTGTTTGGCATTTTGCAATCGCTGGCGAGTGTGGTTCAGAGTACTTGGCAAGCGGTGCCGACTCAGGTGTTCTCGGTGGCTCCGTTTGCGCTGATGATTCTGGTGTTGGGGTTGACTTCTGGGGATTGGCTGGAGCGTTTGCTGTTGCCGCTGCCTCTGGCGGTGCGTCGCGCGGTGACTCGGACAATTCGCAGTACGCCTCCGGCTGCGCTGGGCAAGGGGTTTGAGCAGAACTGATACCAATTCGCCTAACTTCTGCAACCTGAATGGCGATGAGTGCGATTGGCAACGGATTCGGGAGCGGATGGGCGACTGGTCAGCCCCTCAAGTCCCTATCCGTTACATCTGTTCTTTATCCGCTGCCAATCTGGAGTCAGTCCTGGCTGTCGCAAGGCATTGTCCCTAGCCAATTTCATCGCCAGCCTGGGACATATTTTTGACAGGTCTCTCTGGCTCCCTTGGCCACCTCAGTCTGGGGGTTTCTCAGGACTGGATGGTCGCGTAGGCGGTTGCAATCGATTCGAAGCCAATCTCGCCAAGTGCCGCCCTGCCACAGCTGCAGCGGATTGTCAGCACTGCCACTGACAATCCGCTGCCCATCGGCACTGAAGGCCACGGACCTGACATAACTCTCATGCCCCCGGAAGGGCTGGCCAATCGCCTGCCCCTTGAGGTCCCACAGCCGGAGAGTGTTGTCATCACTGCCACTGACAAACCGCTGACCAACGGGACTGAAGGCCACGGACCAGACCCCACGCTCATGCCCCCGGAAGGGCTGGCCAATCGCCTGGCCCTTGAGGTCCCACAGCCGCAGAGTGTTGTCATCACTGCCACTGACAATCCGCTGACCATCGGGACTGAAGGCCACGGAATAGACAGAACCCTGATGCCCCCGGAAGGGCTGGCCAATGGCCTGGCCCTTGAGGTCCCACAGCCGCACAGTGTTGTCCCCACTGCCACTGACAATCCGCTGACCATCGGGACTGAAGGCCACGGAATAGACATAACGCTCATGCCCCTGGAAAAGATTCCTTTCCCTTGAGGCATCAATGGCATCTAGCAGACTGGATTGAATAGGGGGAAACACCTTTTGGAATTCTGATAGGCTCTGCCCTGTGGCTCGAATTGCGAGAAGCACACCATCTACAGGCTTTACCCGTAGCAGATTGGTTGCCACAGCCCCTTGCTCGCGCAACTCTGCTTCCAGGCGTTGCTTTTTAGCAAGTCGGGTTTGGTCCTCTGCTCGCTGTCGCTGCCGGTCTGCCTCTTGGCGCTGCCAATCGGCAACCCGAGTCTGCTTCTCAGCCGCCTGACGCTGCTTGTTTGCCTCTTGTGAATTCTTCTGGGCAAGCTGGGTCTGCTTTTGTGCTACCTGCCGCTGTTCTAAGGCAACCTGGAACTGTTGTTGCGCCCTCTCGCCCTCTCGTTTAGCAAGCTGGGTTTGCTGTTGCGCCCTCTGGCTCTCTTGTTTAGCAAGCTGGGTTTGCTGTTGGGCAATGTCACGCTGCTGCCAGGCATACCCCGCGAGCCCTGTCATCAGCAGCGAGAGCAACAGCAAGCTCAAAATCACTGGCAGCAAAACCAAAATCTCTCGCCGCGCAGACTCAATAATGCGGTCCCACCAAGTTCTGGGCAAGTGTTCTCTGACCCACTTGCGATCAAAGACCGTTCGGTTAATGCGATTGCGCACATACAAGACCGCATTCTCCGCCCGGCAAACCACCCCCGCCAGCTTGAGGTGCGACTTAACCTGAGACTGCTCCTCATCCCAGACCGGCGGCTTGCCCCTGCGAACCTGGTCATAAGTCGTCAACACCTCAACCTGATCCGGTCCCCGTTTGCTCAGCATGTCCCGCACGAATTGCAGATTATTGTCCTGCTCACTCATCGCGCCCAAGAACGTACTGGCAACCGTGCGCTCCACCGCCGCCTCAGACCAACGGCTCCCCCCCGCCTGCTCCGCCATCACCCGACACAAGCGCTGCGTCAGATACGGATGGCCCCCCGTCCAGTGCAGCACCCAGCCCAACACCTGCTGCGCTTCAGCCTGGGCCAGCCCCAAGCCCGCCGCCAACGGCAACGCCTCCTCAGACGTAAAATCCGTCAACTCCACCCGCTGCCCAATGTTGAACGGCGTGCGTTGCGGGTCGCGGATCAAGTCCCCCGGCGTCGCCACGCCAATCAACACAAACGACAGCCGCTTAAACTCCGGCCTGCGAGCGCGAGCCACATAGAACGAGCGAATCGCCGCAAAGAAGTCATCGGTGAACGCGAGGCTGAGCGTGGTATCAATCTCATCGACAAAGATCACCACCGGCTCCGCCACCTCCTTCAGCAGCACCTGCTCAAAAAACAGGCTCAGCCGTTGCGTCATACCCAAGTGCGCCCGCGCCTGCCACCAGGCCACCACCTCGGTGTCCAGCGCCAGTTGCTCTTCAATCGCGACCAGCAGCCCCAAGTACCACTGCTCCGCCGTCAGCTGCACCCCCAGCTGCGTGAGGTCCAGAATCGCCGAGCGAATCCCCTCCTGCCCCAGCTGCTCCGCCGTGCGCACCATCAAACTCGACTTGCCCATCTGCCGCGCCGTCAGCACATAGGCGAATATCCCCTGCCGACACAACGCCAACAGCTCCCCATCCGCCTGGCGCGAGATGTAGACCCCACTGCCCGCCTGCACCGTGCCGCCAACCGTGTAGAGGTTCGCCTGAGTCATCCAGCCAAGTCCCCCGAACTTGGGGCAGTGAAAGCGCCACTAGCCACGCAAATGCTCCTCAAAGTACTCCGCATACAGCTGACAGCGGGGCAACACCGCCCGCCCCTGCCGCTGCACCAACCCCGCCCCGCGCAGCCGAAAAAACACCTGCTCATCTGGGCAGCTATTGCGGCGGATCACCTGCAGCAACCCCTGCACCAGCTCCGCCTTGTCGTGCATGCGAAACAAGTGGTAGCGCAAATGGTCACCAAACGGCCCCCGATCTGCCGTCGCCCCCGCAAACAAGTCCGCCGGGCTCAGGCGCTGGCTGGCGACCAAGTAAAGCGCTCGCCGCACCAGGTAGGGATGCCCGCCCAGCAAAGCCATCAGCTGCTGCGCCTGCTCCACACTCAGCGGCGAGCCATGCCGACGATTGAGGTCTGCCACCTGCTCCGCTGCGAAGTCCACCAGCTCAATCACCTCGCCCACATTAAACGGCGACTGGTTGAGATCTTCAATCAACTGATAAGGCTCGGTCGAAGTCACCAGCACCAAATCCAGTTGCCGCCAGATCGGCGTGGTCGCTCGGCTGTTGTGCCAGCTGCGCAACATGCCAAAGAAGTCCGAGCGGAACTCGGTATCAAAGATGCTCTCCACCTCATCCATCGCCAACAACAGCGGACTGCCCAACTGCTTGAGCAGATGGCGGCTCACATAGCGCGTGCAGCGTTGGCCGTTGCCCAGATCCTTGTTCTTGATCCAGAACGCATCCAGAGTGTCCTCTAGCTCCAGTTCATCGGTCAGCCAGGCGCAAAACTGGCGAAAGAAACGGTCGGCATGGTCCAGCGCCGTCCGGTCAAACAGCTGAAAATCCAGGAACACCGCCTGCTTGCCCGCCCGCCGCGCCGTCTCCATCGTGCGCGTCAGCAGCGAACTCTTGCCCATCTGCCGAGGACCTTTGATCGTAATCGTCACCCCCTGCTGCTCAATCGCCCGCAGCGCGATCGGGTCCGACGAACGCTCCACATAAAACCCCGATTGAGGGTCCATCGTGCCCTCCGGCATCTCCAAGCGCACCGGCTGCGCAGCGGGCAAGGGCGGTTGCAGCGGCGCTGCATTAGTCGTCGGCAACGCGGCCTCCGTTTCAGGCTCAGCCTCCGACAAACCGCTGCCCGCAATCGCCCGCCTCAGCTCCTCGATCAGGCGCGGCGTATCCTGCGGCCCCTGCCAAACCGCCCAGTTGATGCCATTGAGATAAGCGCTCAGCGGATAGGTCAGCGGCTCCGCATACGCCAGCCGCACCGGCAGAATTGCCGGACGCCCCGCCTGCGCTCGCGCCAGACGGTGGGCCGTCTCAATCTCCGCCTTCACCATCTCGCTCACCACCGAGTGCGCCGACAGAAACGAGATCAAAAAATCCGCCCGCCGGATCTCCGCCTCAATGGTTTCCGCCCAGCGCGTCCCCACGGTCATCGTCTGGTCGATGAAGACCTCGTGCTCCTGCTTCAGCGCCGCGTAGACCGCCGTCGCCACCGCCTGATCCGGCTCCATCCGTCGGTAGCTGATGAAGATGCGCATTCAGCTCCGCCCCGCGCTGGCTGCCAACCCAAACCCGCTCAGGTGCCCCAAAGTCATCCCACTCTCCTTCAGGTGATCAGCCCTCGCCGTCCCAACGCCCCAACCCCGCGCAGACCTCACTCCGGTCCCCCCCGAACTCGGGGGGCTGGGGGGGCCGCTCAACCGATACCCTTTCCAGCTAGCTCAGTAGTACCCGAGCCAGCCAGAGCTGTCAATTCACGCTTCCGCCCAGACCTTCCAGCCTCCCGGCTACGTCTTCCTTGATTTCGGGAACCCATTCTTTGATTTCGGGAACCCATTCTTTGATTTCGGGAACCCATTCTTTGATTTCGGGAACCCATTCTTTGATTTCGCTTACCCGTTTGTCGATTTCGGGAACCCATTGCTTGATTTCGGGAACCCACTGCTTGATTTTGCTTACCCGTTTCTCGATTTCACTTACCCATTACTCGATTTCGCTTACCCATTTCTCGATTTCGGGTCAGCCAAACCAAACAACGCCAGCAGATCCACCGAGAATCCCAAGCCCACACTCAGCCAAGCGC
>JANNOU010000121.1:0-1834 GCA_031399305.1 Leptolyngbya sp. SOY_34_metabat_272 | reverse complement strand
GCGGCGCGAGGCGGCGGTGTTTGCCAGTGTCAGCAGCCTGTTCGGGCTCATCACTCCGCAGACCATCGCCATCGAAAGGGACGCAGGCGAGGGAACGGCATCCGAACGTGCGGCGCAGCCGGCGCCAAACGTGGCGCGCGGGGCGCTGCTGTGTGAAGCGTTCGAGGCGCACCTGGCGTTGATGGGTGAATCGCAGATCTCCTTCGAGCACGCGGTGTTCCTGCTCGGCGCGCTCTTGGCTGGGGACGAACTGCGCCTCGCCCATTGCCGCGATTGCACCAGTGTGCTGGTCACCGACCGTCTGTCGTTGCGCATTCCCGTGTGCAACGAGTGCTGCGACGTCCGGCAACGGGCGGCGGGTGGGTCCCCGTTCTAGGCTGGGCGACGCTGTGCGCGTTGCGGTAAATTCGCCGGCGTGACCATTCGCCCGACGTTTTTTTCCGGCCCGTTTCTCGAGCGCCGCGCGGAGTTGCGCGACGATCCGGGATGGGTTTCCGCCGCGCGCGACGACCCCGCCACGCGGTATCTGCTCGGAGCCGGCGCCACGCAACTCGTCACCGGCGGCGCCACCAAGGAAATCGCCTTCCTCGAGGGCGGTCACCTCCTGGTTACTGCCGCGCAGGACGAAGAACTCACTTTATTAGGATGGTTTCGCGGAGCGCGTTGCGTGATGGTGGAGCTGCGCGATCCGGACACCGCGCGGGCTTATCTGCCTGCCGATGCCGAGTTGCGTGAATTGCGTCCGCTCGCGCCTCTGTTGCAACCCGACGCCGCTTCGCTGCTGGCATACGCGCGGGCGCTTTCATTGTGGAAGTCGCGGCACCGCCACTGCGGTGTATGCGGTGCGCCGAATCTGCCCGCGCGCGCCGGCCACGTCATGCGTTGCAGCCGCGCTGGCTGCGGTACGGAATCTTTTCCGCGGCTCGACCCGGCGATCATCGTCCTGGTGACCGACGAGAGCGGCGAGCGCGCCTTGTTAGGACGCCAGGCTTCCTGGCCGGAGGGCCGCTATTCGACCATCGCCGGCTTCGTCGAGCCGGGAGAGAGCCTTGAAGATGCGGTAATTCGCGAAGTTGAGGAAGAGACCGGGGTGCAAGTGGGCGAAGTCGAATACGTCGCTTCGCAACCCTGGCCTTTTCCTTCCTCACTGATGCTGGGATTTCGAGCCGTCGCGCGTACGCATGACATCACTCTGCGCGACGGCGAGCTGGAAGACGCGCGCTGGTTCACGCGCGCCGATCTCGAAGCGGGCCGTCCGGCGTTGCCGCCGGCGGGCGCGATCTCGGCGAGGCTCATCGATGCCTGGTTCGTCGCCGCCGACCAGCCGCCCGGCCGCCGGTAGCCCCGTGTGTTTGTTAGTGCTTGCATGGCGCACTCACCCGCAACACCAGCTGGTGGTCGCCGCAAATCGCGATGAGTTCCACGCCCGGCCTGCTGCGGCGCTGGCGCCCTGGGCGGACCTTCCGGGCGTCGTCGGTGGACGCGACCTTAAGGCCAATGGCGCGTGGTTCGCGGTCGACGCGCGCCGCCGCGCAGGCATCGTCACCAACTTCCGCGAGTTCGGCCGCCAGCGCCGCAGCGCGCCTTCGCGCGGCGGCCTCATCCCTGGTTACCTCTCTGGAAACCGCGCGCCGGGCGAGTACCTGCAGGCGCTCGAGACGGATGCGCCAGGTTACGCGGGATTCAATCTGCTGCTCGCCGACCGCGATTCGCTCTGGTACGCCACCAATCGCGCCGACCAGTTCGCGCGCGAGCTGCCCCCGGGAATCTACGGCCTGTCCAACGAATTCCTGGATACGCCGTGGCCCAAACTCACGCGTGTGCGCGCCCGCTC
>JANNOU010000171.1:0-18649 GCA_031399305.1 Leptolyngbya sp. SOY_34_metabat_272 | reverse complement strand
CCGTTCACCGTCAAACCTGTGGCATTGCTCACCTGGCCCCCGGTCAGCAGCTGGGGCAGCGACAACACGGGCAAGGTCCAGTTGACCGGCTGCACCGCCCCAAGCCTCAGCGGCTGCACCTCCAGGCTCAGCAGATGCCCTGGCTGGCTCAGACGCAACAGGCTCTGCCCCGGCACGCTCGCCACCAACAACTCGCCGCCGGTTGCTGAGAGCGAGCCTGTGCTCACCACCGTGCCCCCTAGCAGCGCCAGGTCTTGCCCCGGCGCGACACTCAGGTTGCCCGCATTCACAATTGCGCCTGGCTGCTGGGTGCTGAAGGCAAAGGCGCTGGGCGTGCCCACCAGGGCAGCGTAGTCGTTGACTCCGGCAGCGTTGAACCAGCCTGAGTCGAAGCCGATGCCGGTGGCCGTGGTGGCGAAAAACGAGCCTGGCAGGTCCAGACGCGCATTGGGGCCAAAGACGATGCCCGAGGGGTTGAGCAAAAACAGGTTAGCGCTGCCACCGGAGACGCGCAGCAGACCGTCGATTAAGGAAGCTTCGCCACCGACCACGCGGGCCAGGATATTGCGCAGGTTGGGATTGGCGAGGAAGGTGGCGATCTGACCCTGGGAGAGGCCAAAGCGGGAGAAGCTGTGGAAGAGGTTGGCGCGGTCGCGCGAAAGCTGGCCGCCGGTGACCTGGAACTGATTGCCCTGGGGCGTGACCACCGTGCCAGTGCCATCGGGGGCTGGGGTGATCGCCTGGGCCAGCCAGACCCTTTCGCCCCGTCTGGAGAGGGTTTCGGGCGGGGTCGGGCTGAAAGCGGCAGCCTGGGTGGCTGAGACCTTGCGCGCCGGTCCAGTGACCTCAATGATCGCAGGAGGGTGGGGCGGCGGCAGTGGGGGAGGTGGACCTGAAGGGTTCAACATACTTCAGCAAACAGGGGCGAAAGAGCAGCCTACGTCTGGTGACGAAACGCTCATGGTCGGGAACCTGGGGGCAAATTTGCAGCAAACTGGACGGTCTGACAGGCCCCGCCGCTAAGTCGTGATGAGTACCATACCTAGCTGCTGGTCGGCCTTCGATCCGGACGGCAAGGGCAGGTGCTCAATCGCTGGCCGGGCTAACTCTATTTCACCGCGCTTCTGCCAATTTGCGAAGTACCCGCGAGGACCATCCCCGACCCTTTTTGGGTTGTGATCTGCATCCCTCGGGTTCTGAGCCTCAGCGGTCGAGCCTTTGGCTGGGAGCTTTCAGGCTTGGACTCCAGCCGCCGGGCTCAGAAGCCCGAACTCTGAACTTTGCTCTCGACCAGTCGAGTCTTGAGCTGCCCCGCCCGAGTTCAGAACTCCAAAGATCAAGCTTTTTGCTCGAAGTCCCGAGCGGTGAACTGCCAGCGTCGAGTTCTGGGCTCTGCGGCCCAAGCTTGGCACTGGAACTGGAGTGGAGGCTAGGAGGGGCTAGCACAGCTTTGGACCAGCGGCTGGTCAGCGATCGTCTGCAGCCTGACCGAATTCAGCAACTGCCGCCAGCCAGCTGACAGACCTGGATCGCTCGGGCGAGCGCAGCGCAGGTCGGCCAACGTGGTCAGCGTGTCAAACCAGATGCCGTTGCGGGCGTAAAGCGAGACCTGGGCTTGGGGCCCGGCTTGGGCTAGCTCGCTGGCCAGCGTGGCACTGGGCGCAATCCGCCGCACCCAGCCGTCTACCACCGGGTCGCCACTGGGCTGGTCGGGGTCGCAGAGAATCGACACCGACCAGTAGTAGTCTTGGCCAACGCTTAGCGGCGGCAGGCTGTGGGGCAGGGCAAGGCTGGCAATCCCCGGCGTGCTGGGGATTGCCAGCCGGGTGAGGTAGACCTGGGTGTAATTCTCCTTGTTGGCGTCGGCGCTGTAGAGCGCAAACTCAATTGACTCTGCCGAGGTGGCTGGCACAAACCAGAAGAAGCGGGGACGCTCCTGGGTGGTCAGCCCCAGGTTGGTCTCCGGCATCAGAGCGGTCAGCCGGGCGGGCGTGCCCCGGGTACAGCCGCCCCGAGTGCCGCCGCCTTCGCGCCCGCCCGGCGCGCCTGCCACCGGCGGCGGATTGAATGTCTGGGCTTGCAAAGGCTCCAGCCCGGCCCAACTGATCATCCCGACCAGGCTGGCGCTGCAAAGTGCCCTACGCAGTTGTATTCCCTTCATCTCGGCTCAGTCCTTTGCGTCTGGTGGGTTCGGGAGCGCCAAATCAAGTCCGTCTGCTACCACTGTGCCATTGCTGTCTGGCTGAAGTGCAGTGTCTGCGTGGGTACTCTGTGCTACCGGCCCCAACACGCGAAACACCTCCACCCCCTGCTGCTTGCCCTTGAGCGCCAGCATCCCCCAGCTCTCCACTGCATACGCACCCCCCAGCTGCTCTAGGGTTGCCTGGCCAATCAACACCCGGCACTCGCCCCCCTGCCGCTCTTTCAGACAGCTCTCCAAACGCGAGGCAATGTTCACACTGTCGCCGATCACCCCATACTCCGACCGCTGCTGACCGCCCAAACTGCCCACCACCACCGCGCCGGTGTAAATGCCAATGCGCATCTGCGCCACCGGCTTGCCAGCTTGCGCCCACACCTGGTTCAGCTGCCTCAGCCGTTCCGCCATGGCCAGCGCGCAGGCCACGGCTCGCCGGGCATCCTCAGCGATCTCCGCCGCGGTTGACCGCGCCACCGGCACGCCAAACACCGCCATCAGCCCATCTCCCAGAAACTTGTTGATAATCCCCTGATGCCGCTGCACCTCCTGCGTCTGCACCTCCAGCCACTTGCTGAGCCACTCCAGCAGTGCCTCTGGGTCTAGCTGCTCGGCCAGGCTGCTGAAGTCCTTGAGGTCGCTGAACAGCATTGTCGCCACCAGCCGCTGCCCCGGCAGCTTGCCGGACTTGAGCAGCCGGTCGCGGGCCTGCCACAGGGCCTGCGCGATTTCTGGCGAGGTGTTCTGTCCCAGCAGCCTCATCACCATCTGCTGCTGCTGCTGCGCCTGCTGGGCGCGCTGTGCCACCACCCAGCCGCCGCTGACCAGCGCTGCGGTGGCCGGAGCCGCCAGCGGCACCCAGCCCTGTTGCGTGAACAGCAGCCAGCCACCACCGAGCAGCGCCGCCAGCAGTGCTGCTCCGGCCAGCCCTAGCAGCCAGGGCGACTGGGTGCGCCAGGCGAGGCTACCGCCCAACAGGGCCCAGGCGAGCACCCATAGCAGCTCCAGCGCCTCGGGCCAGAACCAAAGCAGGGGGCGCTCGCCACTGGCGGCGCTGAGCAGTTGGCTGACCATCTGGGCGTGGACCCAGACGCCCGCCAGCTTGCGCTGGTCGGCGGCAGTGGCACTGAAGGGCGTAAAGAACAGGTCCTTGGCACTGGGGGCGGTGGTGCCAATCAGTACGACCTTGCCGCTCACCCAGCTGGGGTCGAACTGGCCCTGGAGGACTTGAGACAGGGAAAGGGCGCGTGCTGGCTGCGGGGAGCGGTAGCGCAGCAGAATCTGGTAGCCACGGGCATCAAGGTTCTGGTAGCTGCCCGCGTCAGGGGTCAGCGGCTGCAGGCGAGCGGCTCCGAGCTGGATAGCTGCCGACGGCTGGGGCAGACTGCGAGGGCTAATGCGGTGAACGGCGAGGTAGCGCAGCGCCAGGCGCAGAGAGAAGGCGAACAGAGGCGGCTGTTGGGGGTCTGGGGCGGCGAACAGCAGGTTGCGGCGGACGCTGCCATCGGGATCCAGCAACAGGTCGTTGAAGCCCACGCGCTCGGTGGGCAAGTGGGGCGGTGGCGGCACCGGGATATCTTCGCTGTCGCCGAGTTTGGTGATGGCGATCAGATTAGGAGCCTGGAGCTGGGCCTGAAGTTGGGCCTGGCCGGGAGGTTGAGGCAGATCGCGATGGAGGTCGAGGCCGATCACCGTGGGGCGGTGGGGTTGGAGCTGGGCGATTGCCTGAGCAATGGTGAGGTCGGGCAGGGGCCAGCGTTGCTGGGCTTGGAGATCGGCTTCGGAAATTGCGACGACCAGCAGGCGGGGGTCGGGGGGCGGGGTGCTTTGGAGGCGAGTCAGCAGGTCGAAGGCGGCGAGTTCCAGGGGTTGGAACGCCCCAAACTGACGCAGGCCCAGCACCAAGGCCGAGGCCAGCGAACTGGTCAGGATGATCAGACGGGCTTGGCGCAAAAACTCAGACGTCACAGGCAGATGCTCCAGGCTTAAGCCGGTCGTAAGCCCAGCGCAGGCAGGCTCGGCCTCTACGCCGACCGCATAACTCAGTCCGAATGCACCGTGATCTGGAAGTTAGGCTAGGCCTGAGGAGATGAGTATATCAAGCCGAAGTTACCGTGCGGCTCGGGCTACTCTCACGAAAATCGAAGCTAGTCCGGGCCGCTCTGGCAAAATAGACCCAATCTGGGCTGCTGATCTTGCTGACTGTGACTCTACTACCTCTGACGCTCGATTCTGGCGGCACTAAACAGGCGGCGACCCTCGACCCCAGCGGGCGCTACCGCTATTCGCTGGAGCGACAGTGGGACGCGAGCGCGCCTCGACTGGCCTGCATCCTGCTCAACCCCAGTACCGCTGACGCCACCAGGGACGACCCGACGCTCCGGCGCTGCCTAGGCTTTGCTCGGTCTTGGGGCTACGGCGCGCTGGAGGTGGTTAACCTCTTTGCCTATCGGGCGACCCATCCCCGGCAGCTGCGCCAAGTTCCCGACCCCATCGGCCCTGAGAATGACCGTTATCTGTTGGCTGCCAGGGGACGCGCCCAAACGCTCTGGGTCGCCTGGGGCAATGCGGGCAGCCTTTACAACCGGGACCGAGCAGTCCTCTGCCTCCTGTCCCAGCCCGGTGAATGCTTCTGCCTGGGCCTCACCCGCTGCGGTCAGCCTCGCCATCCGCTTTACGTCAGAGGCGACGCGGGGCTAACCCCTTTCGGCGGGGCTCCTGGCTGAGCAAGGCTTAGCGGTAGGCGGCGGTGGGTTCAGGGCTGAGACGGTGCTGGGACAGGCGGTAGCTGGCAATGGTTTCAGCGGTGGTCAGCCAGACGCCCTCGAAGGAGCGGATGTGGTCAATCAGCTGCTCCAGCAGCATGACGCGCGCTGGACGCCCGATGATCTCTGGATGCATGGTCAACACGAACGCGCCGCCGTAGCGATGCATGCCCTCAAATTCTTCGCGCCAGAGCTGCAGGGCTTTGGCGCAAGTTTCAATAACGCCGCTGCCGGTTGGGGGCGAGGCCAGAAAGGCGAATTGCTCCCAATCATCATTGGTCCAATGGATCGGAACTTCGACCAGGTCGCCGCGCTCGGTGGGCAACACATAGGGTTGGTCATCGTCCATCAAAGACGAGTCATAAAGCAGGCCGTGGCTGGCGAGCAGCGCCGGGGAGCCAGGGTTTAATTCCCACCAGGGAGCGCGGTAGCCGACCGGTTTGCGACCGGTTAAGCGTTCGAGGATGGTGAGCGTTTTCGCCAGCGCCGCCTCTTCAGCGATTGGATCCAACTGCGACACCGGCTCGTGCAAGTAGCCGTGGGCTCCCACTTCATGGCCTTCGGCGCTGATCCGCTGGACTAGATTGGGGTACAGCTCCGCTGTGTAGCCCGGCACAAAAAAAGTGGCCTGCACCCCCTTGGCTTGCAGCATATCCAGGATGCGTGGCACGCCGACCTTGGGGCCATAGCGTGCCCAAGACATCACCGAAAGGCGCTCTGCATTGCGCGGGTCAGCCTGCAACATGCCAGATTCGCCGTCCACGTCAAAGCTGAGGACAGCGGCACAGTTTATTCCGTTGGGCCAGATCGACATGGAACACAATCTCCGTTCAGGCTTAAGTTCAGGCTGGAAACCTTAGGCTGTTGTTTCGAACCGATTGGCAGATTGTTCTAACCAATCAAAGGGTTCGCGCGCCAGTAGAAACGAAACGCCGATCCCACCGACAAACTGGTCGATATTCAGGCCAGTTTCAGTGTCTACCACGGTGCCTTGATCGTTAAACAGGCGATGCACGCGAAAGCGATGGTAGGTGCCCACTAAGCGGGCAAGCGGCAAGTATTGTCGATAATCCGACCTATAGAGTTCTGCATCGAGCTGCGGCAGGCGATACCAGGGACAGCGCATCACGCGATGGTGGGCGTTGTGATAGCCAAAGTTGAGAAACAGTAAATTCAGCCAGCGCCAGCGACGGGACAGAATGTTTGAGAAGGTATGGGCTTCCTCGTAGGCCAGGTCGTAGCGGGGCAGGGTCTGATCGACGCGAAAGACCTGGTAGGTGTGCTGGAAGCAGTCCAGGAAACGCAGAATGTTGATGAAGCCAATGTAGGCCAAAAAATAGAGGATCACCGCCCGAGGCGAATACCAGGCCAGGGTGGCAAATAGACTGCCCCGCAGCAGCAATAGCAGGGCCGTGCGGGCGCGCTCGTCTCGACGCTTTTGCCCCAGAAACGGTGACAAAATGCCGAACCAACGCATGATGAAATCGATCGCTGGGAAGTACAACCACTCCAACGCCACGATCAGGTTCGAGGCGGGTTTGGGCAGGGCCTGAAGAAAGGCAATGAGATCAAGGGAGGCAAAGTCGGCGCGGTCTCGGTGGTGAGCTAGATGGTTCTGGGCTAGGGCCGGGTAGCGGTTGTAGCAGGAGCCCGTGAGCCAGAGCAGGAGCTGACCCAAGGCAGCATTCCAGCGAGGACGCCGAAAGATGGTGCCATGAATGCACTCGTGGATCAAGTAGGCGGCCCAGATGAGTGTGTGCATGAGCAACAGCACGCCCAACAGGTTCAGAGGCCAGGCATCGGCACTGAGGCAAACCAAGGAAAAGCCGTAGCCTACCCCGACGTAAGTCAGTGCTAGGCCGTTGAGCCAGGGGGTACGGCCGTGGATGTAAACGTTGAAACCGGACGCTATCGCAGGGGTCATAGAGGCAACAGATCGGCACTTACTTCTGACTATGTAGTCAGGATGCTTGCTTTCAGAGCTACGGTCTGTATTCCCAGTGACATCCCCCTGCCACCGATGGCGCAGCAGCGGTCGCTAGCGTGAGTCTTGGTGGTTTCAGCGTGGTTTTAGCCAAGTAGGATCCAAAAATCTTCCCTCCCGCTTTGGAGGGATATCTCCTGAGGGTGATCCGCGTTCTAATTGCGACTCCCTAAGCTAGGCCTGGATAGCCGGATCCAACAGTTGGATACCGGAGAGCTGAAGGCTGACGAGCAATGGCTGCACCAATTGAATTCAAGCTTTGGGCTCCCTATAACCAGGGCGCGGCGTTGGTTGGCTCTTTCTCCGACTGGCAAGAAGTGCCGATGGAAAAGGGCAAGGATGGCGTGTTTCGAACGAGCGTAGAGCTAGAAGATGGGGTCTATCAGTATAAGTTTAAGGTGCAGTCTAGAAGCTGGTTCTTTGAGCCCGACCAGTGGGTTGAAGTCAACGATCCTTACGTGACCGACATCGATAACCCCACCCAGAACTGCAACCTTCGGATCAAAGCTGGGGAGCGTATTGTTGACACCTATGTCTGGAAGCATGACGACAAGCCCCTACCGGCAGACCACGAACTGGTGATCTACGAGCTGCACGTGGGAGATTTTTCAGGCGGCGAGGATGATCCTTACGCCCGTGGCAAGTACAAGCACGTGGTCGAAAAGCTCGACTATCTGACCGAATTGGGAATTAATTGTATTGAACTGATGCCGGTTAAGGAATATCCCGGCGATCATAGCTGGGGCTACAATCCGCGCTATTTCTTTGCCACCGAGTCTAGCTACGGCAGCACGGACGAGCTCAAGCGCCTGATCGATGAATGTCATGGTCGCGGCATTCGCGTGATGATGGATGGCATCTTCAATCACTCTGAGGCCGAGAGCCCGCTCACCCAGATCGATCATGACTATTGGTACCATCACTCGCCTCGTGACCCTGACAATAATTGGGGGCCAGAGTTCAACTACGAGCTTTACGACGAGAAGCTCGAGGTTTATCCGGCCCGCAAGTTTATTGGCGAGGTGGTGCGCTTCTGGATTGAGGAGTATCACATCGACGGCATCCGTTATGATGCGGCTCGCCAAATCGCCAACTTCGACTTCATGCACTGGGTCGTCCAAGAGACCAAGAAAACCGCCAGCATGAAACCCTTTTACAATGTGGCGGAGCACATCCCTCAGAACCCGGCGATTACCAATATTGACGGGCCGATGGACGGAGCCTGGCACGAAAACTTTTACCACGCCCTGCTCGATCACCTCTGCGAGGAACAGTTTGACCTAGAGCGCCTGAAGGCTGCTCTGGACGCCAAACGAGAGGGTTTTATGGGGGCGACTAATGTCGTGAATTACCTCACCAACCATGACCATCACCATCTGATGTATGAGCTAGGCGAGCGAGGCATTCTGGACGAATCAGCCTTTAAGCGGGCCAAGCTAGGAGCGGCGCTGCTGATGACGGCAGTGGGCATTCCCATGCTCTGGATGGGCGAGGAATTCGCCGAATATAAGCCGAAAACTCCGGAATCGAGCAAGATTGACTGGACCCTTCTCAACTACGACAACAATCAAAGTCTGCACGATTACTATCGGGGCCTGATCTTCCTGCGCAAGCATAACCACGCGCTCTACACCGAAAACATCCAGTTCTTCTACGAAAACGCAGAAGACCGGGTTCTGGCCTATACACGCTGGAATGGGGAGGGCTCCCGCGTGGTCGTGGTTGCCAATCTATCGGGCAATTTCTTGAAGGACTACGCCATTCCTCACATCCCCAGCGATGGCACCTGGCATGAGTGGGGCTATGACTACGACCTGGAGGTTGCTAACCAAACCCTGATTACCGATCTGCCAGAGTACGAAGCCAAGGTTCTGGTCTGGTGATTGGGACTGAGGACCTGTGACCGCAGGGAGAGGTTGTAAGTCCCGCAGACACCCCCCAGAAATTAGGGCCGGCGGGACTCTGAACGCTTCCTCGCTCCTAGTCTGTTTACGAGGAGCGAGGAAGCGTTCACTAGAAACGGCCTGCAGGTGCTAGGTCTCCGGCTGACGCAGCTCAGAACCACCCTCAAGCCTCAGCGTCCATCCTGGTGATAGAGCCAGAAGTCCAGTAGTTGTCGGATTGCTTCGCGCTCGGTGCCAGGATCGCTATAGTGAAGCTGATGGCGGAGTTCACGAATAATCGTCTCTCTGGTTTTGACTGAGTTTTTGACTAAGCTTTTCATTGAGCTTATCTCCAAATTGCTTGGCACAAGAGATCGCTTACAGTTTTCAGCTTAACCAAAGGGGCCTGTCTTGCCATCACCAGACTGGGTGAGCCTGTAGAGGGTCATGCCGTCGTCAAATTTTTAAGAAACTGCACAAAAATTCAGAGGCCCCTATCTGTAGGAACCTCTGATTCTCTCTAGAAGTTAGAAACCTCTAGGAGCGAAACTTAAACGCCTGCTTTGGCCGGAATAAGCACGGTATCGATCACGTGAATGACGCCGTTGTCTGCTTGGACATCGGGTGTCACGACATTGGACTCGTTGATCTTGACGCCCTTAGAGGCGTCGATCTTCACGTTAGAGCCTTCTAGAGTGGTCGCGGACTTGAGTTTGACAACATCAGCCGCCAGCACCTTACCAGAGACTACGTGGTACTGCAAAATCTTCTTCAGCTCTGCGACATTCTTAAGCAATGATTCTACAGTCCCAGCGGGAAGCTTAGAAAATGCTTCGTCAGTAGGTGCAAACACTGTAAATGGTCCAGGACCTGATAGCGCAGTGTCAAGGCCAGCGGCTTTGAGAGCTGCCACCAAAGTTTCAAACGAGCCAGCGCTGATCGCAGTATCTACAATATTAGCCATGTTTGCTTTTGTCTCAAATGAGATTTGCGAAAACGAGGGTTACGAGCGCTCGTGATTTAATCGTACCTCTAAGTATCGTTTTTTGGATCGTGACTTTGAGCAAATACATCGTTTCTGTCGACAGAATTCACCAGCAATGAGCTCAATTTTCGAAATAAATAGCGTGAGAATTTGAGCTGTAAGCCCTGCCTAGTGAGGCTTTACAGCATTTTTTATAGAGGTGAAAAACGGGGTGGGCGATTTAAATTATCTGCTTCAGTTTTTTAGGAACTCTCAGTCGCTTAATAAATAAATCTTTTTAGAAATCCGCCTCAAGGTAGATATGTCTCTGGGGGCGCGCAGCTGTGCGCCCCCCCCAGAGACATTTAGGCTGTCTGTCTATTTGATCGAGACCTTGCCGCCTGCTTCTTCGATTTGCTTCTTGGCGTCTTCGGCAGCGTCTTTGGCGATCGCTTCCTTGACCGGTTTGGGGGTTGACTCCACCAGATCTTTGGCATCCTTCAGGCCCAGGCCGGTGAGGACCCGGACTACCTTGAGCACCGCAATCTTCTTGTCAGCGGGCACTTCTTCCAGAATGACGTCAAACTCGGTCTTCTCTTCGACTTCCTCTGCCGGAGCCGTAGCTCCTGGCATAGCAGCCATCATCATGCCGCCGACAGGGGCTGCTGCACTGACACCAAAAGTTTCCTCAATCGACTTGACCAGTTCCGACGCTTCCAGCAAGGTCAGAGTCTTGAGTTGGTCAACGATCGCTGCGATTTTTTCAGACATGCGGATTTTCCTCTCTAGTTAAAGTTCAATCGGTCGGGGCTCAGAGCTGCGTGCTCCCGGCTCTAGGCCGCCTCTTCTTGTTCGGCAATGGCCTTGATCGCACGGGCCAGGGAGTTCGGCACTTCCTTGATGCCCACAGCCAATTTGGTGGCAACGCCATTGATCGCACCGGCCACCTGAGCCATGAGCACTTCCTTCGAAGGCAGGTCGCCAATCGCCTTGATCTGGTCGGGCGTCAGCGCCTGACCGTCCATCACACCGCCGCGCAGTTCGGTCTTTTTGCTGGCCTTCTGGAACTCCTGATAGGCTTTGATCGCCGCACTGACGTCTCCGTGCACCAGCAAGAAGGCATTGGAGCCTGCTAGGAACTCGCTCATCGGCTCCCAGGTTTTGTCGCCTGCGACCGCTAGATTCACCAGGGTGTTCTTGGCAACCGCGCAGACCGTGTTGGTGGAGCGCAACTGCTGGCGCAGACTAGTGATTTCGGCAACTGTCAGGCCTTTGTAGTCGATCACCATTGCCATCTGCGAGCCTGAAAACGACTGCTTTAGCTCAGCGACCAGGGCTTGCTTTTCTGCGTAAGTTCTTCCCATTCACTCACCTCCTTGGATTGAGAACAGCAAACATCTAACCACACTGAAATGCCCCGACCTGCAAACAGACCGGGGCACGAGGGTTGCCACAGCTGAATGCTGTGACCAACACCTGAGCCAACCTCGGCAGGCTGATTAAGTCGCACGCGACCCCTGCTGTCTCCGGTCGGAGATTTAGTTGTAAACTTCGAGCGCTAGGCCACCTCTCCCAATTTCAGATCGCGCAGGGCGCTGACGTCCACCTGGATCGACGGCCCCATGGTCGCTGACACGTAGACAGTGCGCCAGTAGCGCCCCTTGGCCCCTGAGGGACGGTTGCGGTCAATGGTCTCCTGCAGGGCCTTGAGGTTTACCAGCAGATCTTCGGCGCTGAAACTGGCCTTGCCAAACATCACATGGACAATGCCTGTGCGATCTGCACGGAACTCCAGCTTACCGGCTTTGAATTCGCTAATGGCCTGAGCCACATCGAAGGTTACCGTGCCACCTTTGGGCGAGGGCATCAGACCGCGTGGACCCAGCAGGCGGCCCAGTTTCGCCACCTGGGGCATCATGTCGGGCGTTGCCACCAGGATATCGAAGTCCAGCATGCCTTTCTGGATCTCGTCGATTAGCTCCTCCGAGCCGGCGCGGTCAGCCCCAGCGCTATTGGCCTCTGCGACTTTTTCACCGCGGGCAATCACTGTGACGCGGACTACCTGCCCGGTGCCTTTAGGCAAGGCCACCGTGGTGCGCAGCACCTGGTCGTTGTACTTGGGATCGATACCTAGACGGATGTGTGCCTCGACCGACTCGGAAAACTTGGCGGTCGCCGTCTCCTTGACCAGAGACAGCGCATCCAGGGGTGCGTAGACTCGGTCTTCCACTTTAGAGTGCAGCGCTTGCACCCTACGCGACAAATTCTTGGCCATATTTACTCCTTGGGGTGCACGCGAAGCAACTGCCTCTCCCCCACTTTGACTAGGTTAACTCAATCCTTGACTGTAACGCCCATATTGCGGGCAGTGCCCTCGACGATCCGCATTGCGGCCTCGATATCGTTGGCATTGAGATCGGGCATCTTGGCCTGGGCGATTTCCTGCAGCTGGGCCCGGGTCAGCGTGCCCACGATGGTCTTCTTGGGATTGGCGGAGCCGCTTGGAACACCGAGCGCTTTTTTGATCAACACCGAGGCCGGGGGCGTCTTGAGTACAAAGGTAAAGCTGCGGTCTTCGTAAACCGAGATCTCCACCGGTACTACCAGCCCAGCCTGCTCGGCAGTGCGGGCATTGTACTCTTTGCAGAACATCATGATGTTGACGCCGTGTTGACCCAGAGCCGGGCCAACGGGGGGCGCAGGGTTGGCTTTGCCAGCATTAAGGGCCAGCTTAATCACTGCAACAACTTTCTTGGGCATTGGACTTGAACTAACTCCGCTATACGAGTAGGCGACGGCCTACCCATCTTTCTGAACTTGATTGAATTCCAGCTCTACTGGCGTGTCCCGTCCGAAAATGGACAGCAACGCCTTAAGCTTGTTGCGCTCGGGGCTGACTTCTACAACCTCGCCCTCGAAGTCTTTGAAGGGGCCAGAAAGCACTTTGATCCGGTCGCCCGCCGCCATGCTGACCTTGATCACCGGCTCCTGCTCTTCGGCCTGCTTGAAGATGCGTTCGACCTCCGAGTTACTTAGGGGCAGAGGCTTGACGTGGCCGCGCCCGCGCCCGTAGCGCCGCCGCTGCTCCGCGCCCACAAAATTGATCACGTTAGGAGTATTTTTGACCACCTGCCAGACTTCGTCGTCCATAGCCATGCGCACCAGCACATAGCCCGGGAAGATCTTTTCCTCAGTGCCCTGGCGCGAGCCGTCCTTGCGGATCTTGATCGCGGGCGTCTGGGGGATCTCGATCTGCACGATGCGGTCAGCTACATCAAGTGTCTGGGAGCGCTGTTCCAGGTTAGCTTTCACGCGCTTTTCGCAGCCCGAAGCTACCTGAATCGCATACCAACGAGCATTGCGCTTGAGCTCCTCAAGTTCCTGCTCTTCCGAGTCGAAGTCAGGGTTTTCGTTGAGGTCGCCATTTAAGTCTGTTGCAAAGGTCATGATACGAATATCCGCGCTGCAAGCCAGGCAAAAGCCCCATCTACAGCGTAGATCAGCAGCGCTGAAAACACGACCATTAACAGCACGGCTGCCGATTCGCTGATCAGCTGCTGGCGGCCTGGCCAGACCACCTTGGCTAGCTCCTCACGCGTGCTTTGAAAAAACAGTACAAGGTTGAAGCCCTTACCATCGGTCTTAACGTCCTTGGCGGCTTCTTTCTTGTCTTTGTCCTTATTTTCTTTCCCGTTGCCGTCTTTCTCTGCCATATCGACCTCGCCTCGCTCGTCCCTCAGTCTGCAGTTATGGAGTGCAACCTCACGCCCAAGGGCTGCAGACTGCGCTCAGCACCCCCCACTTCAACCGAACAGCGCGCCCTGGAGGACTCGAACCCCCGACATCAGGTTTTGGAGACCTGCGTTCTACCAACTGAACTAAGAGCGCCCAAAGAACAGCCCCTGAAGTCAATCAGCGGCCCATCGACTACACATTACGCGCAAAGCCTGGCCGCGTCAACTGATCTTGACAACTGAGTCTAAGAATGGCTAGCTCTCGGCCTTCTGCGCAGCAGCAGCGGCCAGTTGTGCCTGCCGCTTGGCCTTGGCTTTGACTTTGGCCTTGCTGAGGGTCTTGGTTTCCTCGGCCTTGCTGCTGTCCAGGGGGCGATCAAAGCGCTGCTTGATACGGGTGGCCTTGCCGACTCGGTCACGCAGGTAGAAGAGCTTGGCGCGGCGTACCTTACCACGCTGGATGACCTTAATGTTGTCGATGCGCGGGCTGTGGATCAGGAATACGCGCTCGACGCCAACTCCCTGAAACACACGGCGGACGGTTATGGTCGCGTTGATGCCGCTATTGCGTTTAGCGATGACCACACCCTCATAGGGCTGCACCCGCTCTTTGCCGCCTTCCTGGATCAACACCCCGACCTTGATCGTGTCCCCAACGTGGACCTCTGGCAGGTTGGTCTTTAGCTGCTCCGCTTCAATCTCGCGGATAATTGCTTCTGCGTTCAGCATGGTCTGGCTCTAGACTGCGAAAAATGTGCATTCGTCCATACTACCGCGCCGCAGCCAGCAGTTGGCACTGTATGGGCGGGAAGCCGCTTGGATGAGTCAATCCCAGCAACTGCGGGTTTTTGAACCCATTTCTTTTGAGCCGATCTCTGCAATGCTGGAGTCAATGCACTGCTTGTGAGTTGGCTTTGCGCCCATTGAATTGATTGATGGAGAGGGAGGTTATGAGTTCTGTGAAACAACTGGTTCGGCTCTGTGTGTTGGCTCTCACAGTCCTAGTCCTGGGCCTGAGCGGCGTTCAGCCCCTGCTGGCTGGGCCGCTGGCAATCGGTGGGCCATCGGTGCGATTGATCGCCGAGGTGGAAGGGGGACCCGTTCACAATCTTGTCGAGGACTTGCTGGGTAGGGTAGGACAGAAGATCGACCTGAACAACACAAACATCGCGGCCTTCCGCAAGATCCCCGGGCTCTATCCCACAGCGGCTCGGCTCATCGTCCAGAATGCCCCTTACGAAAAGGTAGAGGACGTCTTGAAGCTGCCTCAGCTGTCGGAGACGCAGCAGGAGCGGATCCGGCAGAATCTAGATAGGTTCACGGTCGGACCGACTTTGGAAGCGCTAGAGCGAGACCGCATCAACAACGGCATCTACCGCTAGAGCGCAAGTTCCGAGGCGTTCGAGCCCAGGCAACCTTCCATCACCTCCCGTCCAACTGGCTCTGTCGAACCAGAGTTCACGCGGACAGGAGGTGCTCTTGATCTAAATGGCTTTCAATGACGAGGGGGTGCGCTTGAGCCAGGATTTCGATGCCATTGTGGTTGGGGGAGGCGTAGCGGGACTTTACACGGCTCTGCGCTTGCCGAAGTCCTGGCGAGTCGGGCTGATCACCAAAGATACGCTTTCGCTGTCAGCCAGCGGCTGGGCGCAGGGGGGCATCGCTGCAGTGACAGCGCCTGAAGATTCCACGGCCCTCCACGCCGAAGACACCCTGGCAGCAGGCGCGGGTCTGTGCGATCCGGCAGCAGTACGCTTCCTGGTCGAGCAGGCTCCCCACCACATTCAGGCGTTGTTGGCGATGGGGGTGGCGTTTGACCGCTACGGCGGCCAGTTAGCGCTGACTTTAGAGGCGGCCCACTCTCGCCGCCGCGTCCTCCATGCGGCTGATGCCACGGGGCGAGAACTGGTCAGTACGCTGACCGTGCAGGTGCTGGAGCAGCCCAATATTCAGATATTGGAGCAGGCGCTGGCCCTAGAGCTTTGGCTGCATGAGGGACGCTGCCGGGGCATCTACCTGATGGGGGCAGACGGGCAGCCTCACTGGCGATCGGCACGGGCCACAATTTTGGCGACCGGCGGCGGCGGACAGCTATTCGCCTGCACTACTAACCCGCCGCCCAGCACGGGCGACGGCGTGGCGATGGCCTGGCGGGCAGGGGCTCTGCTACGGGATTTAGAATTTGTTCAGTTTCACCCCACGGCGCTGTGTCTGCCGGGGGCTCCCCGCTTTTTGATCAGCGAAGCGGTGCGGGGCGAGGGGGCTCATCTGTTGGATCAGCAGGGTGAGCGGTTTGCCTACGCCTACCATGAACTGGGCGAGTTGGCTCCCCGCGATGTGGTCAGCCGCGCGATCTTCCGGCATCTGCAGCAGACGCAGCCGGGCAATCCGCAGGCCCCAGTGTTCTTAGATCTGCGTCCCATCCCACGGGCAACGATTGAGCATCGCTTTCCCAACATCGTCCGCGTCTGTCAGCAATGGGGCGTGGACCCATTCAGCCGACCGGTTCCCGTGACGCCTGCGGCGCACTACTGGATGGGCGGCATTGTGACTGACCTCCACGGGGCAACGACTATTCCGGGGCTCTACGCGGTGGGCGAGACCGCCAGCACTGGTGTGCACGGGGCCAATCGCCTAGCTAGCAACTCGCTGCTGGAGTGCCTGGTGTTCGCCGTTCAGGTGGCAGAGGCGGTGAGCCAAGAGCCAGAGCCAGCCCAGTTGAGCGGGCCGCCGCCGTTGCCGGTGAGCACAGAGCCTCTGTCGGCAGCAGTGCTCGACCTGCGGACAAAGCTGCCCCAACTGGTGTGGCGTGCTGCGGGGCTCTGCCGCCATGAAACAGAGCTAGCTGAGGCGCTGGCTCGGGTCCAAGCCTGGCGAGCCGAAAGCTTAGTACTGGCTTTGCCGGTAGGGCTCGGCCCGAGCGAGATCCGTCTCTGGATGGAGACGCGCAACCTACTGGATGTGGCCTACCTCGTGCTCAAGAGCGCTCTCTACCGAACTGAGAGCCGGGGCGGGCATTATCGCCAGGACTATCCGCAGCCGCGCTCAGATTGGCAAGTTCATACGCTGGTGCAGGCTGAGACTTGGCAGCAGGGCAGACTGGGAATGCGCTTGCCAGTATAATGCGCAAATCCTTGTGTTTTTAGCCCCTAGCCTCTGCTGGTGCTCTTCTGGTGACCCGTCCTGATCTAGCCATTTATCCTGGCAGTTTTGACCCAGTTACGCTGGGCCACCTTGATATTATCGAGCGCGGCTGTCGGCTGTTTGCGCAGGTGATCGTCTCGGTGTCGCGTAATCCGCGCAAGATGCCGCTGTTTTCGGTAGAGCAGCGGGTCGAACAGATCCGTCAGGCGACGCAACACTTGCCCAACCTGGAGGTGGACTCATTTGCCGGTTTGACCGTCGCCTATGCTCGGCAGCGGGGAGCGCGGGTCATGCTGCGAGGGCTACGGGTGCTCTCCGACTTTGAAGTAGAGTTACAGATGGCGCACACCAATAAGACGCTATCGGATGCTGCGATTGAGACTGTGTTCCTCGCCGCCTCCACCGAGTACAGTTTCCTCAGCAGCAGCCTCGTCAAAGAGATCGCTCAATTCGGCGGCCCGGTCCACCATCTCGTACCAGGGCACGTTGCTCTGGATATTGCCAAATGCTACGCCAAGATCAGCCCAACACACGCTCAGGAGGTATAGATATTCAGCGAGAACTCGATCGGCTCGAAGAGATCGTGCTGGATAGCCCTCGTTTCCCCCTGAGCAATCGCACCCTGGTCGATGAAGAACAGCTGCTTGAGCAGTTAGACCAAGTGCGGCTGAACTTGCCGTCCGCCTTCCAGGAGGCAGAGGAGGTCATGCGCCAGAAGGACGAAATCATCGCCCAGGCTAACCGTTACGCTCAGGAAGTGATCGAAGCGGCGGAGAACCAGGCGTCTAAAATCTTGGATGAATCTGGTATCCTACGCCAAGCTGAGATCGAGGCTAATCAGATCCGGCGACGCGTCCAGCAGGAAATCGAAGAGGCGCGTGCCGCTGCTCTAGCCGAAATCGCCCAACTGCGCCGCCAAGGACAGCAAGAGTGGGAGGCTGAATACCAGCGCGTGATCGCCGAGCGCGACCAGATTCAGCGCGGCGCGGATGAGTATGCCGACCAAGTGCTAGGTAGCCTGGAGCAGCAGTTGGTCGACCTGATGCGCGTGGTTCGCAACGGACGCCAGCAGCTGCGCTCTTGATACAGAACTTTACCGATTTGACGGCCCAGGCGTTTGCGCCCTATCACAGAGTTGCTACTATCTAAGCAAGTGTAAGTTTTGTTCATTTCGTTGCGCTTACATCCTGCACGTCAACAACTGCCTAACGACTCCGGGTCGCGAACAGCCGGAGAGAGGCGGGATTGACGCTATTGTTGTTTAGGAGACTCTATGACTCAAAGCAAGCGTCGTCGTTCTAAGCCCAGCTTTGCCCAGCTCCAGCCGCTTGACGCTCTGTCCGCAGACCCAGACCAGAGTGCTCTCGCCGCCACCCATTTTGAGCTTCCGGCTGTTAAGTCAGCTCTGCGCCCCAGCCCTGAGAAAGGCTCCCCGCAACATAACGGCCTGCCTCAGCTAATCGAACAGGATGCCCCTCTCCAATCTCGAAGTCAACTGATTATGATGTATGACCGCTTCCAGGCGGAGATGCCCACAGGGTCGCTGGGGGTTGGCAGCTGGATTCGCCAGTTTATCGATGAGCATGGTTTGCCCAGCTTGATACGTTTTGGTCAATCCAACCGACTGCGGGTGTTTCGCCGGGACGAGTTTCAGCCGTGGTTCGAGCCGCTGATGGCGGCCAAGCACTAGAGGCTCAAAATTGCCCGGTCGTCAGGAGGTGGGCGGTCATTGAAGTGCTCAAAGTAGCGGCGCACCGACTCAGGGAAATTGGGAAAGCTGAATTGAGCAGCTCTGTCCGCCACCGCAGACCAGAAATAGCGCAGGGCACCAATAAGGGTTCGGCCTCCTGCATTGATAGCCTCAGGAGTGGCTGGATGAGCAGCTTGGGTATGAACGGGTCAGCAGAGTGACCCGTCAACTCTCTGAGGTGTTGTGCCGTGTCGGCCAGCCAGTCTAGCAAGCACTGAATGCCGTAGG
>JANNOU010000206.1:0-2221 GCA_031399305.1 Leptolyngbya sp. SOY_34_metabat_272 | reverse complement strand
TGCTCTAACTCGTGGATCAGGCGCTGAATGCCATCCAGGCTATGGGTGGCCCGAGGGTAGTCATCGGCTCTGAGCACATTCAGCCGGTCCATGTCCTCAAAGTAGGCCTCGATATAGCGCTCAGCGATCGCCTGCATGCTGACGCCTTCGGCTTGAGCCCGCCGCAGGATTTTATCGTCAATGTCTGTGAAATTCTGAACGTAGCGCACCTGGTAGCCTCGCCAGATCAGGTAGCGCCGCACCACGTCCCAAACGAGGTAGGCGCGGGCATTGCCAATATGGAAGTACTCATACACCGTGATGCCGCAGACGTACATCCGCACCTTGCCCGGCTCAATCGTTTCAAACGGTTCTTTGCGGCGGCTGAGGCTGTTGTAGACGGTGAGAGACATGCGCATTGCCAGAGGCTCTTTACCCTTCGAGGCTATCACTGGCCCCTAGCATCCGACTGCGATTCGCCTCTACACTAAGGCAATATTGAGAAATGTAAAGGAAACTCAGGTGGCCAGGTCGCAGCAGAAGGTCGTAGTGGTCGGGGCGGGGATTGGCGGGCTGACAGCCGGAGCCCTGCTGGCACGGCGCGGCTACGATGTGGTGATCTTTGATCAAGCTGGGGTGCCGGGGGGCTGTGCTTCGACCTTCCAGCGGCGGGGCTTTACTTTTGATGTCGGTGCGACCCAGGTGGCGGGGCTAGAGCCGGGGGGCATTCATCAGCGAATTTTTGCTGAGCTGGGCGTTCCCCTGCCGGAGGCAAGCCAGTGCGACCCGGCCTGTGCGGTGTTTCTGCCCGGCGAGGATCAGCCGGTCTCGGTGTGGCGCGACCCACCGCGCTGGCGGGCCGAGCGGCAGCGGCAGTTCCCCGGCAGTGAGCCCTTGTGGCGGCTGCTAGATGATCTGTTTCAGCCTAGCTGGGCATTTCAGGCGCGTGACCCGGTGCTGCCGCCGCGCAATAGCTGGGACCTCTGGCAGCTGCTGCAAGCCCTGCGGCCTGGAACCCTGCGCACGGTGCCCCACACCTTCTCGACCGTGGGCGACGCCCTGCGCCGCTATGGGCTGCACCAGAACTGGCGGCTGCGCAGCTTTTTGGATCTACAACTGAAGCTCTACTCCCAGGTGAACGCTGAGGAAACGGCGTTGCTCTATGCAGCGACGGCGCTGGGCGTTTCCCAGGCCCCGCGCGGGCTCTACCATCTTCACGGCAGTATGCAGGTGCTATCTGAGCGGCTGGTCGAGGGCCTAGTCGCGCATGGCGGCGAGCTGCGGTTGCGACACCGCGTGGAGGCAATCCAGGTGGGGGCCGCTGGACGGGTAAGCGGGGTGCGGGTGCGCCACCCGCAGCGTGGCGAAACCTGGATCGAAACTGCTGACCACGTGGTTGCCAATGTCACGGTGCAAAACCTGGTGGGCCTGCTGGGCGACCAAGCGCCCAGGGGCTACGTGCAGCGGGTGGAGAAGCTGCCCCCGGCCAGCGGTGCGTTCGTGGTCTATCTGGGCGTTAAGGAGCGGGCGATTCCCGAGGGCTGTCCGCCGCATCTGCAGTTCCTCTATGACTATGAGGGGCCGATTGCGGAGAACAATTCTCTGTTTGTTTCGGTCAGCCGTCCGGGCGATGGCCGTGCGCCTGCGGGTCAGGCCACGATCACCGCCTCTTCGTTCACGGATGTGGCGGCTTGGAGCCATTGCCGGGACTATGCGGCGATGAAGCGAGACTATACCGAGAAGGCTGTCGCTCGCCTGGGGCAGTTCTTTGACCTGCACGAGGGGAATATCCTGCACCTGGAGGCAGCCACGCCCCGGACCTTTGAGCGCTTCACGGCCCGAGACCAGGGCGGTGTGGGTGGCCTCGGTCAGCGGCTGGCAACTTTTGGCCCCTTCGGCTTTGCCAATCGCACCCCGATTCGGGGCCTGTGGCTGACCGGCGACAGCACGCATCCGGGGGAGGGCACGGCGGGGGTGAGCTATTCTGCCCTGACCGTGGTGCGGCAGATTGCCAGCCGCTAAGGCTCCGAGCCGCAGCCGACGCTTGCCGAACTTCAGGCTCCGAGTTCTCAGCAGTGGCAATCGCGGCACAACATAGTCCCTCCCAGATGCAAGATCTGAGTCTGAGTCTCGTCAACGAGCCCTAGAACCGAATGGCAATGACTGAAGAGGCTCTCTCCCCCGGCCCCTCTCCCGAGTTCGGGAGAAGGGAGGCAAGGACAGGGGTTTGAGAACTTGCCTC
>JANNOU010000193.1:0-11028 GCA_031399305.1 Leptolyngbya sp. SOY_34_metabat_272 | reverse complement strand
CTAACCTCAAGGCTCCGCTCAACGATGCCCCTGAGAACCCTTTGCACTGGCTCTCCAACCCCACTGACCCTTGACTGACTGCGTGACACTCACCCCTTGCGCAGGGGGACTGGGGGAGGCGCTTCGTCCCCCAGTGGGGGGTTTGGGGGGCAAACGCCCCCCATTCCGGGTTCTCTCCAACCCCCACGACTTCCCCCTCAACCCCCGCTATCCAGCTCCAACCCCCAAGCCCCGAGCCCCAAGCCCCAAGCCCCAAGCCCCAAGCCCCAAGCCCCAAGCCCCAAGCCCCAAGCCCCAAACTCCAGCCTTTGACTTCTCAGCTTCAGCCTTTCAGCTTTCTGCTGCGAAGTTCGAGCACCGAGCCTCACCTTTCGCGCTTGCAGCCTCCCCTGACGAGCAAATTGCTCCAACTTCCGAGTTCTGGGCTCGGCTTTTCGGGCTCGTAGCTCAGGGACCCGAGAGTTGGGCTTGAGTCTTGGAGCTAAATGGCACTGACTGATGGAGGGGGGAATTGTGGGGGATTGCAGAGAACCCGGACTTGGGGGGCGTTTGCCCCCCACCCCCCCCACTGGGGGACGAAGCGCCTCCCCCAGTCCCCCTGCGCAAAAGGGCGAGTGTCACGCAGTCAGTCAGGGTCAGTGGGGTTGGAGCGCTAGTTTGGTTCTGCGCAGTGTCATGGCATTGACCGCGACAACCACGGTAGACAAGCTCATTAGGATGGCCCCCAGGGCTGGCGACAACAAGAAACCCCAGGGATAAGCAACACCAGCGGCTAAGGGGATGGCAATCACGTTATAGCCAGTCGCCCAAAATAGGTTCTGCACCATTTTGGTATAGGTGGCTTGAGCCAGTTTAAGCGCGCGCACAACGTCTAAGGGGTCATCCTCGATCAGGACTAAATCGGCGGATTCTATGGCGACATTGGTTCCGGCACCAATGGCAATGCCCAGGTCGGCTTCGAGCAGAGCCGGTGCGTCGTTGATGCCATCGCCAACAAAAGCAGTCGGCCCTTTGGCTTTCAGCTCATCGATAATTCGGGCCTTGTCCGGCGGCAGAACCCGAGCATAATAGCGGTCAACTCCCAATTCAGCGGCGACCGTCCTGGCCACGGCCTCCGCATCCCCCGTGATCATCACGGTTTGCACATTTAGCTGTTTCAGTTGCTGAATCGCTTCGCGAGCCCGTGCGCGCACCCGATCTGCCAGGGCAAAGAGGGCCAGTACCTGAGACGCATCCATCAGAGCAATCACGCTTTCGCCACGAGACTCTGCTGCTTCCAGTCCCTGGTGGAGGGCTGGCGAAAACTTGATGCCTAGCTCCTTGGCCCACTCCGGACGTCCGACCCGATAGAGCTGACTGTGGATCACGCCCGCCACTCCCTTGCCAGCAATGGCTTTGAAATCCGTGGCAGCCAGCTTCTGGACCTGTTCACGCTCCGCCTTGTCCACGATCGCCTGAGCCAGCGGATGCTCGGAGAGAACTTCGAGCGCGGCAGCCAGGGCCAGCGCTTCCGGCTCGCTCAGACCCTCGGTGTAGATTCGCTGCACCCCGAACCGCCCCTCGGTCAGCGTCCCGGTTTTGTCGAAGGCGACAGTCTGGATATCCTTGGCTCGCTCGAAGGCTTCGCGGTTGCGCACCAGGATGCCATTCTGGGCGGATAACGAGGTGGCATTCACAATCACCAGCGGAATCGCCAAGCCCAAGGCATGGGGGCAGGTGATCACCAGGACGGTGACAGCGCGGTTGATCGCAAAGGTCAGGCCCGCGCCCAGAGACAACCAGACGATAAAGGTGAGTGTGCCGACGCTGATCGCAATCAGGGTCAGCCAGTAGGCCACCTGGTCGGCCAGCGCTTGGTAGCGGCTTCTGGAGCCCTGGGCTTCTCGAACTAGGCGCATGATCTGGCTCAAGGTGGTCTGCTCGCCGGTCCGAGTGACTTTGACCTTCAAGGCTCCCTCGCCATTCACCGCTCCGGCCACGACTTCAGCGCCGGGTTGCTTGGGCACCGGGCGCGACTCCCCGGTCAGAAACGCTTCGTTGACGCTCGACGCTCCCTCGACCACCACGCCGTCGATCGGAATCTGCTCGCCAGGGCGGATCAAGATCAGCGCTTCGGGTTGAAGCTCACTCACCGCGACATCTTCAATGCGGTCGCCAGCCATGCGATGAGCCACTGAGGGCACGAGCTTAGCCAAATGCTCCAGCGCGCGGCTGGCTCCCTGGACCGAGGCCATTTCGACCCAGTGGCCCAGCAGCATGATGTCGATCAGCGTGGCTAGTTCCCAGTAAAACGGCATGCCTTCCAGACCCAGGGAAACGGCCAGGCTATAGACGAACGCCACCGTGATTGCCAGCGCAATCAGGGTCATCATGCCGATGCGGGAGTGTAGCTCGTGCCAGGCTCCCTTCAGAAAGACCCAGCCCCCGTAGCAGTAGACCACCACTGACAGGAGCGGGCTAACCCAGGCTGAACCAGGAAACTGAATGGCCTGGTAGCTGAACCATTGCTGGAAGTGAGGGTCGAAGTAGAGGATCGGCAGCGTGAGCAAGAGACTGACGAAAAAGCGCCGTTTGAAAATCTCTGGGTCATGCCCCGCGTGCTGCCCGTGTCCAGTGTGAGCAATGTGAGCAGCGTGAATCGGAGCGGGATCGTGAGCGGGAAGGTGGTTGTGATTAGCCTGCTCGTGCTTCATTGCCAAAATCCTCTATTGCAACCCTGAACGATGCCCCCTATTTTGAGCCTTTGGCTCAAAATAGGCTAGCCACACTCACCTTTGCATAGAGGCATGAAATTGGTATGAAAAGAACTGTATGCTGGCTCTCAATTCTCCAGTGGCAGGCATTTCAGTTCAGTTGTATCTGGAGCCTGCGCAGCGCCTAAGAACCTGGGTGCGAGTGCTCGCTCCGTCCCGGCAGATCTGAGGGTTGGCTGTAGCCTCGCAGCCTATTGTATTGGGCAATCTGTTCTGCCGAAAGCAGCGGCGTAATTTGCAGGTGAGCCTGAAGATGCGCTGCCCTCAGCTTGCCGTACAGCGCTCCTAGCTCTGAGGTTTGCCTTTGTAGCTCAGCGGCGGAGAGGGTCTGCCGGGAAAAAGCGGCGCTCAGTCGCGATTCTCGTTGAAGAATTTCTTGCCCGAGCTGCCTGGACTCTGCCTGCATCTGGTCAAAGACCGCTTCAATTTGTACGGCCTGCGCTGTAGACAGGCCGAGCTGCTGCTTGAGATCGAGAACATGACGAGGACCTGGATACTGATTGAGCTCCGCCATGCGGGCAAAGCCCGCGCCCCGCCCCTGGCGCAGGTCTTCAACTTCCTGAGCGCTCAAGCCGCGAATAGGACTGTTCTGCTGCGCTGCATAAGGTGAAATCGGGCTCAGCTCAGCCTGTCCTGGGCGCGATGCCAGCAGGGGGCTAGCAAGCACGATCACAGCCAGAATCCCGGCCTTCACGCGAGAACTCTCAAAGACCTTGCGGCCCATCAAACTCTGATTACTGTCCATACCACTGCTGACGCCACTGCTGCATTTGGTCAATCTCTTTCTGCTGGCTCGTGATAATGTCTTGAGCCAGTTTTTTGATCTCAGGCCGTTGTGACTTACTTAGTGCGTCCTTGGCCATGACCACTGCTCCCTGATGGTGAGGAATCATCGCGTTGATAAAGCGCAGGTCAAACTGAGCATCCGCAGCGCCCAAATCGCCACTCATCATCATGCCTTGCATCTGCTCCTGAGACATTGCCATGGTATGACCCATCTGCGCATTATAGGCAACCGGTTCGCTGCCTGCGTTGGCATACCAAGCTTGCCGCCACTGCTTCAGTTCGTTGAGCTCACGATTTTGAGCCGCAATAATGTCTTGGGCCAGTTTTTTGATCTCGGGTCGCTGCGACTTCTGTAGTGCCTCTTGAGCCATTTCTACAGCCCCTTGGTGATGAGGGGTCATGGCATCAATAAAGCGCAGATCAAACTGGGGATCAGCAGGTCCGAGATCCATATCCGGACCACTCATACCGGAGTGGTCCATCATCTGTTTATCCGCAGCTGGTAAAGCGTTGGCAACCGGAGTGTCGATTGATTCCGTAGCACTGGATTCAGCGCCAGGAGAACAGGCTGCCAATGTCAAGCCGAGGGCAGCCGTCAAGGCACCACTGATCAAAAGTGAGTTCATAGAATTCTCCATCTTCAATTGACCATACAGCGTGAGCGCTTTGTTAGGCCTTACGCCCAGATTACAGAACGCTTGTGAAAACCGTATGAAATCGTAAGAGCTTCAGGATGCTGCAAGCTTTGGCACAGAAAGCTTTTTCACACCGATTTCACTTCGCTGTATCAGCGCTGCTAGCCAAGCGCAGGAGGGTACAGACAGCAGCCACTCGACAGCTTGCATGAGGACCAGGAGCGTGGTAGGGTCCTGAGGTCTAGTCGGTTCTGGTGGGGTTCAGCCACCAGAGGTAACGGGGAAAGTTCGGTGTAAATCCAACGCTGTCCCGCAACTGTGAAGGAGAAGCAGGCAAACTTCTCCCAGCCAGGATGCCCGCCGATACGTTCACAGCTCTAACGTGCGAGGTACACAATGACAGCTTCTTCTCCAAACGCTACACGGCAGCAAGTCGGGCGCTGGGCTCTGTCGCTGCCGGTGCAAGCGACGATGTATGTCACTCTGTGTGCGCTGGTCCTCTGGACGATTTATTTCACGACCTATCCGCCTATCCATGACCAGGTTCATTCACTGCGTCACCACACCTTAATGGTTTCTTGCCACTAGGTAGCAGCAGGAACACATCACAGAGGCCAGACGTTACAATGCGAAAACTTAAGCTTCCTGCGCTCATCAGCATTATCGGGCTGATGGGCTCGGTAGTTTTTACGCTCTACGGGATTCTGGGTACTTCACAGCCCACAGAATCGACAGTTCGGCTGACGACCGACCCACCGCTCAGTCAACTGGTTCCCTTCGAGGCCGAAGCCCTCACCAACAGACCACCTGTCCGCTTGACCCTACAAGCAGTAGATGCCACAGGTCAGCCCCTGCAAAACGCGAGGATTCACTTGCGAATTCTCACCCCACGGTCCAATCCCTGGTTCACCACAGATTTCCCCATTGTCGAGGGCACTGAGCTTTTGGACCTTGAGGCACTAGCGCCTCAAGGAGAACTCCAGATTCAACAAACCTTACCAATTAGAGGCACCTACCAACTATGGGTGCAGGTCTCTCCAGTCGTTGCCAACCAGTTTAATCCGATCCAGAAAACCCTGACTTTCTCTGTGTCTGAGAACTGGGTGAAATACCAAAATCTCGGCCTGCTTGCCGCGATTTTGCTGGTCGTGGGACTGGGGGGTGGCTGGGTAATCGGGGGTCCCCAAGAAACCCAGCCGGGAGAAATTGCGCCACAGCGAGTTCGACTGTTGCTGAGTGGTGCAACGATTGTGGCAATCGCGGCCCTGTTGGCCGTCAATCTCAGTGCTGAGATTGCCCAATCTCACCTGTCAATGCCCATGTCCCACATGGCCAAGCACGAACCAAAGTTTAGTAACTCAGGAGTTGTGCAGTCTCAGGGGCTTGAGCTGCGACTCTCTGGCGATGTTCGGGCCACGGTGGGGACAGAAGCCAGCCTGCAAGCTGAAGTGATCAACCTCAAGACAGGACAACCCGAACCTGGAGTCGTGTTTGATCTTCAAGCAACTCAGCTTGAGAAAGACTGGATAGCCTTTGCTGCAACGCTCCCAGCCGCAAAGGGACAACTGGCCTGGAAACAAGAGTTCTTTGATGGCGCACCGCACAGCGTTGAGATTACCGTTTTTCCGCAGCCAGGCATAGGACGTCAATTCACTCCCTTTCAGGTCGCCCGAGAGATTGAGGTCGAGGGAGTTGCGCCTCCAATCCAAAGACGATTGATTGTTCTGGCTTACTTCACAAGCTTTGTCATCCTGGGTTTGTGGCTAGGGCTGAGGCTACGGTCTTGGCGGACCTCATCAATCCGCCTGGGTTAACGGCAGGGGACAAATTCCTCCCTCGCTGGTTCCACCTCACCGTTGCGCTCCCCGGAAACCTAGTTGTCGCCTGGCTTCTCTCTGGGAGGGAGAAGCTCGGACAATCAGAATTTCGTTGCCTTCATCGAGAGCGATGGCGTAGCAGTTCCATTCAGTGTCGCTCATAGTGCCCTCAGAATCGAAGCAGAACGCCCGCACCTGCAAGCACGAGCACGGCCAGCAGCGTCAGAACCTACCCCGTAGTCGCCTTGCCCGAAAAGTTTGGCTGTCGGGATCTTGGCTGCTTGTCCTCGGAATTTCCTTCATATCCTCTATAGAACCTTTATTGGGATCGTTTAGAGAAGACGTTTTGCCGCTCCTTCCTTTCTCATCAATCCACAGTTTTTTCTGACTTCGTACTGAATCACAGAGTGCGCAGTTCGAAAATCTATTGCTGCTAGCGTAGTTGCTAGTAGCAATAGCACCATTGCCACCAGAAAAATCAGGAGAGATCCCGTTGCTAGCCAAGCTAAGCGTGTGACAGCTACGAAAGCAATCAGAAACATGTCTACGATGAAAACCACAATGGCGTAGTAGACCAACTGGAGGGCGTCATGAACACCCTTTTGGTGGCGGAGCAACTCAGGCAGTTGAGCATCAATTTGCTGCAGGCGCTCTGTCGTGAATTCAGACGGCCTACTGTGATCATGCAGCAGTTCTAGGCGCTCATAGGCCATCGTCCGTAGCCGACTGCTGATCGAGGCATAGCGCCCGTGTAGGCCACCCAACAGAATGGCACAAGCAGTGATCATAACCACTGGGGCAATAATGATTTGAATCGTCTTCGCAATCGCTTCAGCGTTCATGTCTGGGTCTTATGGGTCTCCGAATTTTACAGGACACGAGAGAGGTTTTGCGAAGACCTCTGCAACCGCTACCCGTGCCCTATATCTACAGAAGGCGCATCACAGGTTAATGAATCAGCATAGGCTCAAGCCTTGTCGGCGTAGACTTGTCATTCGCCGCTCAAGTGGGTAATTTCCCATCTTGTTTGCTCGTCCTCACCCCAGAAGCGTAAGTCAACTTTCGCATCGCCAACCGCCAAATTTGTCAGTTCAAGATCCGGTAGCCACTCTGGCAGAAAAGGCCGCACTTGTAAGCGTTGTCGAGGGGCATCAGGCTTGCGACGTTGGAAAGAATTGCGACCGATGATTGAACCAAAACCACCGGTTGCGTTTTTCTCGCCGACCAAGCCCAGGTGACCGACCAGAGCGGCCCGGCTGATCTCACTGGCCAGAATCTTGGTGGCGAAGGCCAGTTGCATCAGCAGAGCCGAGAGTTTGGGGGAGATGTTGGAGTACTGGCGTTGCTGCTGCCAGAGATGTCGATGCAGGGTGGTACCTTGCGTGCTCATGACTTTCTTCTTGGGGTGGGCGTTGATCAATTGGGGGCAAGCGTTCCTCGATCTGCAGAGAGTGTTGGTTGCTTCTGGGTAAGCATTGCTTGATTTCGGGTAAGCATTTCTCGATTTCGGGTAAGCATTTCTCGATTTCGGGTAAGCGTTGCTTGATTCTGGGTAAGCATTTCTCGATTTCGGGTAAGCGTTGCTTGATTTCGGGTAAGCGTTGGTTGATTTCAGGTAAGCGTTCCTTGATTTCGGGTAAGCATTGCTTGATTTCGGTTTCCCGTAGAGGCTTGCGCGGTAGACGGATTAGCCCCAGCGCTTTCCAGACGTCCAGAATCGGGGTCACCACGCTCCAGCCCAGTTCCACAGCGATGACAGCAGCATCACCGTGCGCTTGCGAGTTTTGGTATCAGGCTACGTCGCAGCGATCGCTTTGAGCAGCAGGTCTGCGGTCAGCTCAGCCCCAACCGGTAACCGCTTCAGAACCTTGTAATAGTGCTTCTTCCGGGCCGTTTCGCTCTTGGGTGTGCGAGAGCGACGGGTAAAGTAGGCAGTCTCAAAGGCCTGAATCCAGTCTCTTATCAGCCGAGGCTTAGTTTTGGCATAGGCCTCCCACACAAATATCTTGGCTGCCAGCTGCACCCTGATCAGCCTGACCTGCCGCTCGGCGTGTTGAATACCCGCTGGGTTGGCGTACACCCCCAGAGCCATTTCCTGCTGATGCGGTCTGGTCTGCCTGACTCTGACTTGGGCGGAAAGGTCACATAGAGGTACAAGCGATTGCCATGCTGCCGAATGCTGACCCCGAGCTACCCTGCCTTGAGCCTGGCATTGGCCTGAGTAATCCGATCCTCAGCTTCCGTAAACCTTCTATAAACTTCAGGGCAATTGGGTCCTATGTTGACCTTTTTCGTCCCTTCCCGCAAATATCAAAAAACCCTCCAATCAAAGTTTGGAGGGTTTCTCGAGGTTGTTCACTAGATGCGCCGCGAAGGACTCGAACCTTCAACCAGCGGATTAAGAGTCCGATGGTTGAAAGGCTGAAAGCTTTGCGGTTTCTGTCGCACAAGCTTTTGAGTCAGATGTATTGCCTGAAAACTGCCTGAAACGGCCCAGAGATCCCCCCCTCAGGAGCCGATCCTCAGCCCTTGAGCAAAGTCCCATACAGTTCAATCTCGCCGAGGACCAGGTAATTGCTGCCTGACGCATTTTTGCCGGTGCTCAAGATTCGCAACCAGCGATAGGCCGTGGAAATATCAGGTACGGGGAAACTTCCCCAGCCTGAGCCCCCTTGGATGGAAGTGTCGTTGGCGTGAGTCTTTAAATCCACCCAAGTAGCCGCGTTAATATCGGTCACTGAATTAGAAGCAGGATTATTGCTGCCTTGAAGCTTCCAGTTTCTAAGCTGGTAGCCACCCTCTCCATCGTGCTGAACAATGTAGTGCTTAATCAGCAGCTTGTATCTAGATCCTAGGTCGATAGCTACCCACTGATTTGCAGTATTGGAAGTGGCCCAAGCGCTTAGTTGGCGATCCACTAAAAAGTCAGTACTAGAACTACCTGAGCTCTTTGAAATAGTGACCACCTTAGACGTAGAAGGATTAAACCAATTTTTCTGAATTCCTTCAGTGCCCAGGTAATAAAAGAGGCCATTAGCGTCTCCGGTAGAACTAAAAGTTAACTCTGCTGAGCCGCTTGAGCTACCAGATGATTGACCTGTCTGTGGTGGTCGCTGGGTCGCGGCCAGAACGCCATCGTTCCCCAGCGTGGCAATCCCGCCAGCCGCACCAAGCAGGCCTGCCAGATAGCCCTGAATCTGCTGCTGCACTTGGCTGGCGGTCACTCCGCCCAGCTGCACCAGGGTCGGGATAACCGGGTAGGGTGGCAGCTGGGCGCTCGGCACCTTGCGGTTAGCGTCCAACTCTGCAACGCCGCCTGGCTGGCCTTTCTGCGCTAGAGGAACGCCACCTAGCGCAGAAAGGCTCGGAATAACTGGATAAGGCGGCAGCTGAGCCAAGACCTGTTGCACCAAGGCAGCAAGATCCACAGTTCCGCCGCCCTGGCTAAAAAAAAGGCTGGTATCACCGTTGAATTGCCAGAGCCGAAGCTCTAGGGCGTTGATATAAGGTCGAGGCTCAAAGATTAGCTCAAAGGTATCGACCTTTGTATTGAAGAGCAGTAGTTGCAGTTTATTGATAGCAATTTGTTTTTTGTCGAGTTCTATTAATGCGTCGTCTTCGCCGATAGGGGCAAACAAGGTATTGTTGCCCACTTGCCTAAGCCATCCCGCATCTTGCCATTCTGGCAAAGCATAAGGATTAAGGGGCTGAACAACTAAAACCTTACTTGTGAGCACCATGCCCAAGTTGAACGGAGCGATCATTGGGTTGTCCTCGTCGCTCACCCTGATGTGAGCTTGATGGTAAATCAACTCATAGCTTTGATAATCAATCAGTGTATTTACGGACATAAGCCTCCCTAAAGAGTCGGTAAGATTAGCTCAAATTCTAATCTGCAACCTATGGCAGCTTTTGTTTCTTCTCACATTCCACCCGAAATTGACACCTACGAATCGCTGATTGTTTGGGCGACGCTCGCCCTTAAATTTGCTAATCCGGGAATCAACACCTATCAGGGCACTGATGCCAACGGAGTGGTCTACAGCGAGATTTCAATAGCCGAGTCCTTTGTGGATATCCAGCCCGGCGATATCCACGTGTTTGCCTGCAAGTACGTGTTCCGCTGCGATCGGAATTGGCAGTCAGGCTCCCAGAAACCCTGGGATTGCGTTATCCCTCTGAGTTCTACTGCTGTTTCTGCGGCATTTAGGGCTGCCTAAAAAAATGTCCACAGTCGCTGAATTGACCGCTCAATCTTTCCAGCCGATGGATAGCAGCCTGGGTCGCCAGGGACCCGCCAGGCCGACGGTGAATCTTCAGCCCACATTCCGTCAGGAAGTGAACGACCTAGGCCGACGCTACGGCGAGCTGAATAATCGGTACTACAACGACATCTACCGGGCGCGGAATCCGCAGCTCTCGCCAAAGCTGCCAAACCTCGGGGAACTGCCCCGAGGCCCCAGCCAGCCGACGATCACGCCACCGCGCTCGGCTCCAGCCTCAGCGCCAACCGCGCCAACCACTGGCCCCAGCGCTGCTGCTCCGAGATCGGCCCCGAGCATTCCTCGTGTGGGCAGCCCAGCCAATCCTGCCAGCGCACCGCTAGGAGGAATCGCCCCCAAGCTTGCAGGAAAGCTCGGGGGCGCTGCCCTGGGCGGCCTGGGCGCGGCAGCTACAGCCGCCCGCGAAGGCGATGGCCCCGCTGGCATTATCGGAGCGGGAGTTGGCGCGACGGGGGGAGCCTACGCAGGAGCTCAGGTCGGGGCTGGGATCGGCGCTCTTCTGGGGCCAGGGGGGGCGTTGGCGGGCGGCCTGGGCGGAGGGGCTATTGGAGCCATTGTTGGAGGCGATGCTGTCCGACGACTTGCTAATGACCTCTTCGGCGGAGACCCAGAGCTGGGCGAAGGTGGCCATCCTGCTAAGCCTGATCCCTTCGTTCCTTCAGATAAACCGCCCATCTCAGTGGCCGGAGATCCCGACACTAGTTATATCGTTCACTTCACAGAGCACCTAGAGCACAGAGACTCTAAAGGCGAA
>JANNOU010000115.1:0-34375 GCA_031399305.1 Leptolyngbya sp. SOY_34_metabat_272 | reverse complement strand
CAGATCTCGCGAAGCTGCGTAAGCAACCGTAATGCCGTCTCACCTCGAACAGGCGACCTATACCTACTAGGAGCAGGGGCGCACGGCCTTGCGCAGGGGGTCTGGGGGAGGCGCTTCGTCCCCCAGTGGGGGGCTTGGGGGGCAAACGCCCCCCATTCCGGATTCCAGGGTTTTCCCTTTTCCCACCAGCAGCCACCCCTGCCCCCCCCTGCTTTTCCCCCCACTCCGTGCGCCCCTCTCCAACCGCCAAGCTCCAGGCTCGACCCACCAACCTCTCAACTCCACCTTTCGAGTTTTTTTCTCCTTCCTTCGCACTTTGGGCTCAACTAGCCGAGCGTTTTGCACTAAAGCCCGAGTTCCAAACTGGGCGGGTCAAGCTTTTTTCTCGACCCCCAGAGCTTCAAGCTTGGCTAATCACACTGCTGGCTGCAAGGTCCGAGTGGCGAGCAGCCAGCAGCCAGCTCCAGAGCCGACCACTGGAGTTCGGCAGGTCAAATCGCCCCAGCCCAGCATGATAAATTACGGTATCCCAAGTGAACTACCGAGGTTTATATGAGTGAGCCCAAAAAGATCAGCGACAAATTGGCGGCTGCCGGGCAGCCAACAGCAGCCGACCTGCAACAGGCAGCAGCAGCAGGCTTCAAGTCGGTCGTGAACCTGCGCCCACCCGAAGAGGCAGGGACTCTCGCCGATGAGCAACAACAGGCCGAAGCCGCAGGCTTGCAATACGTGAATGTGCCCCTGAGCCCAGTTGAAGCGGGGGAGGGCCAGACCGACCAGGTTTTAGCAGCAATTGAGGGGCTGCCAACGCCAATTCTGTTTCACTGCGGTGTAGGCGGGCGGGCCAGTGCCCTAGCATTGATCACCCTAGCCACTCAGCAAGATCTCAACCACGAGCAGGCGCTGGCCAAAGCTCGGGAGCTAGGCCTCAATCTAGAACAACCTCACCTCAAGCAGTTTCTAGATCAATTGAGCGCAGCGCAGGGAGCCTAAAAACAGCCAGCGTCTCCGATACAATTTCGATGGCTAGACAAAGGTAGAACCGTGTCGCAGGATGCAGACCAGCCGCCGGTGCCAGAGAGTGCTTTGCCCTACAAAGACCTCGCACCCAGACAGAAACGACAACGGCTGCGAGAGCTAGCGCTGGTATTTCTCAAACTCGGCACGATTGCCTTTGGGGGACCGGCAGCGCACATCGCCATGATCAACGACGAGGTGGTCAAACGCCGTCGATGGCTGAGTGAGCAAAAGCTGCTGGATCTGCTCGGCGTGACCAATTTGATCCCCGGCCCGAATTCTACAGAGCTGGCCATTCACATCGGTCTTGAGCGGGCGGGCGGGCTCGGTCTGCTGGTCGCGGGAGCCTGCTTCATCCTGCCCGCGATGTTGATTGTCTGGGCATTGGCTGCTGTCTACGTGCGGTACCAGACTCTGCCAGAGGTCAGCTGGCTACTGTATGGCATCAAACCCGTGATCATCGCGGTGATCCTCCAGGCGCTGTGGACGCTGGGCAAAAAAGCGTTGAAAAACAGACCCACCATAGGGGCAGCAGCAGCGGTGATGCTCGCCTTTTGGCTGGGCCTGAATGAAATTCTGCTGCTGCTGCTGGCAGGGCTGGCAGTGATGTTCATTGACAACTGGCGGCGACTGCGCGGCCAAGGCACAGCGGCTTCAGTGCTGCTGCCGCTGCCCGGCTGGTTGACTTTGGCGAACGTTCCAGCCGCTACGGCTGTGCAAGCAGCCACCTGGAGTGAGGTCTTCCTGTTTTTCCTCAAGATCGGTTGTGTGCTCTACGGCAGTGGCTATGTGTTGCTGGCCTTCTTGCAGAAAGAGTTGGTCGAGCGCTCGCAGTGGCTGACTTCGCAGCAGTTGCTAGATGCGGTAGCAATTGGTCAGCTGACCCCCGGTCCTGTGTTCACGACCGCGACCTTTATTGGCTATCTGCTGGCAGGCAATGCAGGTGCGGTGGCCGGGACGATTGGCATTTTTCTCCCCGCCTTTGCGTTGGTGGCGCTGGTCAACCCCTGGGTTCCTCGCTTGCGCCGGTCCCCCTGGGCCGCAGGCTTCCTGGATGGGGTGAATGCTGCCTCGCTAGGCTTGATGGCGGTGGTGACCTGGCAACTGGGTGCGACGGCTCTGGTGGACTGGCTGACAGTGCTGCTGGCGCTGCTGAGCAGTGTCGCCATCTTCCGCTTCCAGCTCAACTCGGCTTGGCTGGTCGTCGCAGGCGGCGCGATCGGCTCGGTCTATCAGTGGTTGGCCTAGGCTTCGATAATCTTGAAGATCTACCAGTCTGGATCACCCGCAGCCGAGGCGGCAATGCTTCCTGAATTTTCTACATGTCTGCTCTATCAGAGCGTAGAACTTCATCTAAGTTTCATGAAGTCCGACCTCTGGTTCTGGGTCATGCCTCGAAACCTGGAATATCTGGGACAAGACGCTGCGACCCGTCTCGCTCTGAGATAGATCTAGAATGCGGCAGCCTGCGCTAACAGGCTACTCGATGGTCTCGAGACAATTCTGCTAGTTCATACGCGCTCTCGCTTAGGACTTCGATCTTTGCTCAAAAATAAACCCTGAGCAAAGAGCAAATTTGAGTCCGTAGACAGAGGATTAGCTATTTCGATTTGGTTTAGGGTCGTTGTCTCATGCAGTAGGGTTTTGGAGCTAGCCACCCACAGGGTATGGCTTGATCGGGCTCTCGTCGCTTGTATTGGCTGCGGTTGGTGTCCTAAGGGGCGGATCACTGTTTCTCATCTGCTCGATTAGACAGCAGTCTCTCTGCGCTACTTTGCTGAGGTTTTATGGTATCTCAACGCTCTTCTCTCGTGCCTGATAGGGCATTGAGGAACAGGCCACAAACACAACAGGAATTTTGCTTTTGTACGCTGGCATCGGGGAACAACTATCGCGCTTTGGCATCGCTCTTAGCCGAAGATATAGAACGGTACTCACCGGGCACTCCTTTTGTGGTGCTAACTGACAAACCGCATGACTTCGACCAATATTCTCACGTTCTGGCCTTCAAATATCACCCTCAGAGCATTTATCCTTACCATGACAAGCGGCTGGCAATTGCTCAGGCAATCTCGCTGTTTGACACCTGCATGTTCGTGGATTCAGATGTTCGAATTATTAGCGAATTTCCTCGAGAGGTGAAATGGCTGCCTGGTATAACCGCGAGGAGTTGTGCTGGCATCCTCAAGCATAACGAAGGGGCATCTAGAGTCAGGCAGATGACACTGATTGGCAAGATGGCGCGCAAACTCGACCTGGATCTAGAAAAGGTCAAGTTTGTCCACGAGTTCTTATTTGTAGTGTCGAGAGCTTCTGGAGCGGAGATCGAGTTTCTAGAACAGTGGCAGAAAATTGCTCCTTATTTCGAGCTGAATGGCTACCATCTCGGCGAGGGGAGCACAATCGGACTGGCGGCTGCAAAAGCAGGACTGCCAGTCAGACATGACGTTATGGAAGCTGTTTCCTTCTTCAAAGACAAGATAGAACTCGTCAGGATCAAACAGGGGCAAGCACAACCAGAAGACAAGTTAATCTATTTCGAGCAGAGGAAGCGCTTTGAGGGTTCTCAGCGCTCGGCCCTTGCGAAATTAATCGCAAAATCACATCAGCGAGTGGGAAGGCTCCACCGCTCAATGCGCTTGAGGCTAGCGACGTTGAGCGCTATTGACTTCTATTACCGATGACCGCATTAGTGACACCACTGGAAGAGGACGCTTAAGTTCATCGAGAGTAATCGAAAGTTATGACTCAAGAAGTCAAGGAATTTTGTTTCTGCACCCTGGCTTTGGGGCAGAGCTATCGCTCTCTAGCGTCACTTCTAGCCAAAGATCTAGAACAGCATTCGCCGGGCACTTTTCTGGTAGTTCTGACGGATAAACCACAGGACTTTCGGACTCAAGCCAATGTCTTGGCTTTCTTCCATCGACAGCAGAGCGTCTATCCTTATCATGACAAGAGATTTGTCATCGCCAAAGCCTTGTCACTATCTAATTCCTGCATCTTTGTCGATGCAGACATGCGAATTTTAAGCTCAGTACCGCAAAGTCTGGAATTCCTCCAGGGACTGAAAGGCAGGGTCTGCATTGGCATGAGTAAACACTATGAAAGAGCAATGAACGGGACAGGTAGCCCCAAGCTCTGCCGAGAATTTAAAGTAGTTGACAAGGCAATTCAGAAACTAGGGCTAGATCTGAAGGACAAAAATCTCAGGTTCGTTTTTGAGTATCTATTTTCGGTGACCAGAGATTCTGGACGCGAACTCGAATTCTTAAAACAGTGGGAGGCGCTGGCGCATTATTTCGAGTTAAACGGAATTCATGATGGCGAGGGCAGTGTAATTGGCTTGGCAGCAGCAAAAGCAGGACTGGTCGTGATGCCAGATCCAATGGAGGGTATCTCCTTTTTCAAGGATAGGGTGGAGAGCGTAAGAATTAAAAACGGCCAGTCTGACCCACAGGCAATGTCGCTCTATTTTGAGACCCAGAAGAAACTTGAGAAACCCAGTCGCTCAATCCCAGAGAAGTTAGCAATCAGACTGTCTAAATCTCTGGGCCGCTTCTATCGCTCCATGCGCTTAAGAGTAGCTGCCCTGGGCAACCCTGGTTTTTACTATCGATGATCGAGAGAGCCAAGATCTGGCTGTGAGAGACTATGCCCAGCAAGCCCCCGCCAATTAACTTCTTTTGGGGACACGAGGCTTGACCGGAGTTGGTATGAGCGTCCTGCGGGTCAACACCCTACGCTCCCTCTTGGAGCTAGACCACAGGAATCGATGCAAACCAACTGCGATCGTATTCTTAGCCTCTTGAGCTAGCCATGGTTTTCTCGCCGTAACTCTACCGCTGCGCTCTAGCTCGGCGGAACAAGTTATCTTTTACTACCCTGAAACTAGGCTGCTATGACTCGCCCCGAGCCTGAGCAGCAAACGCCCAGCACGATTTTCTGAGAAATCACCCCGCCAATCCCTGCCCGAATCTGAGAATCTGTAAAGCAAGATTGCGGGGATCGACTGAACATTAAAAAGTGTTGCGGGTCGAGGATCCCCTTGCTAGGCTCAGCAAGTAGGTGAACTTTACGCTCGCTCAACTCAGGAGGCAGCTATGTTAATCCGTTTGGGATTTGTACTCAGCTGAGTTTGCTGGCAATCGCCAGATCGCTGGGCGTTGACTCGACAGTTCACTGAATAGCTGTGATAGTTCGGCGTAGGTTCAATCTACGGCTTGCCTGACGACGTCGGGGGATTGGTTCAGGCCGGCTCGCAGTCATTGCTTACGGCAACGGCAACTCAGTCTCTAGAACTTGACACCTTTAAAGACCCTTCACCCTTCAGGGTAAGGGAGGAGAACGCTCGCCATGATTCAGGAATTTCTGGACATCGTGGGCATTTGCCCCGGTCATCTATCTCATGAACAGCTGCGCTTGATTTTGGATGACCCTCTATTGCTCACTGAAGTAGTTTGTCTCGCGGATCAATTGCAGGCCAAGCAAATTAGCAGTATGGAGTTTAACCTGAGAATTTCGATGTTGCTGGTGACCCATCAAGCCGAGCTTAGGGCTCTCAGCAGCGGCAGTAGCAAGGTGACAAAATGGTAAACCAACGGGGCCGTGAATACATAGCTGTCGGTGCGATCCAGGATGCCGCCGTGGCCAGGGATCAGCTGCCCCGAGTCCTTTACCCCGGCGTCCCGCTTCATCATCGACTCAGTTAGATCTCCTAGCAGGCTGGTGATCCCGATCAGTAGGCCCAGCGTTGCACCACTTAGGGGCCAGCCGGGCCAGCTCAGATACCAGGCCCCAGCCACCGCTACACCGATGCTGCTGCACACGCCAAAGGCCGCTCCCTCAACGGTTTTCTTGGGGCTGATCTCTGTCAGGCGTGTCCGCCCGAAGAACTTACCCACCAGATACGCGCCGATGTCGGCGGCCCAGATGCAGCCAAATGCCAGCAGCGTATAGACCAACCCTGCGGGGACCGATTGCGGCACCAGCCAGCCAATCTGCCAGGGCAGGCTGAGCGGCAGCCCCTCGGTTAGCCCGCGCAGCCGCACCCAGTAGGTCGGCAGATAGCCGCCGTAAAACAGGCCCAAAATCGACGCCGAGATATCAGCAATGCTGGCGAACTTGGGCTGAAACAGAAGATAGAAGCAAATCAGGGTGCCACCAATTGGTAGCACTACATCAACCAAGGAGGGGGCAACCGTCGCGGCGATCAACAGAATCAGGCTGACCCCCAGTGTGGTCTTGGCCGCCGGCGCGATTCCCTTCGCCTTCACCAGCTCAAAGTACTCCTGCAACCCCAGCACGATAATCACGCCGAACAGTGCTGTGAAATACCAGCTCCCTAGGACGATCATCCCCAACGCCAAAATAATCGCGACCGCTCCACTGATGAGCCGAGACAGGGGCATAGGGGATCAATCGGTTGAACTCTGGCTCACTGTAGCGCACTTCCGCAGTTCCTAGACCCTTGGGTGCGTCTGTGCGTCTGGGTGCCGTCTGGATGCTGCTCAGAACTCGCGCTCGGAGAATACCAGCACCGCCACCGCTAGCAGCAGTAGCGTGTAGACCAAGGCGTAAAACGCCCGCAGCAGCAGATCGTCAACGGGGGGCAAAATGCCATAGACCGCCTGGTTTTTGAGGTCGAGCAGCGACAGATTGGGCAGCACCAAGTAGAGGACGCGCGTGATCTGCTCGACGGTCGGGTTCTTGCTGAGCTTGGCCAGGGCCAGCAGGTCTGTGCTGAGGTGCCCCATCGCGTAGAGGCCAAAACTGAACAGACTCGCCAGCAGCGAACTGGTAAACACGCCGAATAGCAAAGCCACCGCCACCAGCAGCGCCAGCTCCAGCACCAAAAACAGCGAACAGACCAACACCGCCGTCACGGGCAGCGGTGCTGCTGCTCCCAGACCATTCACCAACCGCAACAGCGACACGCCGCCCAAGAAGATCGCTGTCATCATCGCCACTAGGGTTGCCAGCACTGCCGACAGCCCTAGGTGCTTACCCACAATGAACTCGGCCCGGCTCATCGGTTTGGCGATCAGCACAAACACCGTGCGCTTTTCGATCTCCTTGTTCACTAGGCCCGTGCCCACAAACACCGCCACCACTAGCCCCAGTACCTGGATCGCCGCCAAGCCCACATCCAGCAGGATCTTGTTCTCTGCGCCCGCAGCGATCTGGGGCAGCAGTTGACCGACTGCGAGCAGCAGCAGCGCAAACAGGGCGGGCAGATACAGCACTCGGTCACGGATTGTCTCGCGGAAGACGTTAGCGGCGATGGTAAAAACTCGACCGGGATTCATGGCAAGGCACGGCTGGGCAGAAAGCTAATTGGGCGTGGGATCGACGCGTTGGATCAGGGGCAGCTCGCGGTTGGTTACCGGCGGGGCGCAGCTCAGGGTCACTGGCTGGACGTTGGCAATAATCTGGCAGTCGCGGCTGACCGTGAGCGGGCCGCTGAATGGCCCCATTGTCTTGCGGTAGGCCACCAAGCGCACACGGTCGCGCCGCGTGGGCTGGCTAATGGGCGGCAGCAGATCCACGCCCACCTGCCACTGTTGGGCGACGCTAGGGGCAAATCGGCCTAGGACTTCGGTGTTGAGCAGCAGCAATTCGGGGGGGCGGGCCTGGGGGTCTTCGAGTTGCCCCAACCAGGTTCGCCGCTGGCTGGGATCCTGGAGGCGCTGATCCTGAATCGTCTGCCGCAGGGTTTCGAGAATCGCCTGGTCGTCGCCGCTGCTGGGATTGAACCAGCGCTGAGCTCGCTCCAGCGACTGCCGGATCTGGCCTGGGATGGAGGTGTCATCGCTGCCCAGTTGGATCGGTCGCCACACGGTGCGCACGAAGGCGCTGTTGCTGGTATTCACGGCGGCGGGGTCGGGGTACAGGTTGAGCCAGCTCTGAGCCGTGATGCCAAAGATCAGCCAACCGCTAAATAGCAGCGCCCAGAGCAAGTGGAGCAGGCTTTCTTCGCGGATGACCTGTTTGGGATCGTCGCGCGGCGGGTCTAGCCAGAAGCTGGCCAGTTTGGGCACAGCTTCGCACAGGGCGGCCAGCGGTGGCCAGACAATCCAGGCAGTCTGGTAGTCGCCGAACCAGCGGCCAATGACGATGAAGCTGAGCAAGGCCCCTTGCAAGACAGCGCTGAGCGGAAAGATCGGCGGCCAGCTAAAGCTGCTCACCAGACCCATGCCGCCGATCAGGAAAAAGAACCAGCTGAACCGCTCCAGCAGTTCCCGCGCCAGCGAGCCCTGGGCTAGGGTCCACAGCAGCAAAGCGAACAGGCTGAGCAGCAACGCCTTGCCCCAGATTGTGGCAATCGACGTCTCTAGCCACTTCAAGATCCGCTCTGGCAGGGTTAAGAACCAAGCGATGATCCCCAGATCGATGAGTGTTTTCATCCGCCCACGGCTCCCGGTTGTCGCAGCAAGAAGCCGAGCAGGACCAGCACGGTGACCACACTGTAGCTACAGGCGTTGATGAACAGCAGGTGTTCGGTCAGTTGGCGGGCTCCCAGGGCTTTGAGCTGCTCTCGGCGCAAGAACCACTCCAACCCCAGCAGGGTCCACTGTTCCAGGAACACGGTGCCAAAGAAGGTAAGCAGCACCGCCACGATTACCCAGGAGATCAGATTGGCATCGCCCAGCGCCAGCTGATTGCCAAACTCCAGCAACCCCGCGCCGGTCAAGATAAAGTTGGGCAGCTGCTCCTGCAGACCCAGCACGGGCAAAAATGGCAGGCACAAAAAGAAGATTAACCAACCGGCCAGGGTCGAAGTGAGGTTGGCCGCCCGCGCGTAGAACGAGCTATCGGCGGGCTCCAGGAACAAGCGCGTCCGGTATAGCCACGACTCCAAGCGGACAATGAAAAACAGAAACAGGAGCTGGAAAATCACCGTTGGGATGGGCAGGACCAGCATGGCAGGGGGCAGCAGGGTTAGCTGCTATTTTGCAGCCAATCGCAGCGGGATTCAAACCCCGCACTCTGAGCCAGAAGCATTTTGCGGTGCCGTTCCTCGGTAAACTCTGAGGCGACCAGACCTTAGTCTTTGGTGGGTTCGGGCTTTATGCATCTTCTGATCCCGGCTGCCGGGTTGGGCCGTCGTATGGGCAGCTCGCGCAACAAACTGCTGCTCAGGCTTCGCGGTTGGCCATTGTTGGCCTGGACGTTGCGCTCAGCGGCGCAGGCCAACAGCATTGATTGGATCGGGCTGCTGGGTCAGCCGGAGGACTGGCCCGAGTTTAAAGCGATCCTGGCCGATCTGAAGCTCTCGCTGCCGGTGGAGCTGATTCGCGGCGGCGACACGCGCCAGCAATCGGTGTACAACGGCCTGCAAGCGCTGCCGCCTGAGGCCAGTCGCGTGTTGATCCACGATGGCGCTCGCTGTCTGGCGACGCCCGCTCTGTTTGACCGTTGCGCTCAGGTGCTGCAAACCTGTCCGGGGCTGATTGCGGCGGTTCGCGTCAAGGACACGATCAAGGTGGTGGATGCGGCGGGTCTGATCCAGGCCACGCCGGATCGTCAGCAGCTCTGGGCGGCCCAAACGCCGCAGGGCTTTGAGGTTGCGCCGCTGAAGCAGGCCCATCAGCGGGCGGTAGAGCTGGGCTGGGAGGTCACTGATGACGCCGCCCTGTTTGAGCGGGTCGGGTTGCCGGTGCGCATTGTCGAGGGCGAGGAGACCAACTTAAAACTCACCACGCCGGTTGACCTGACCATCGCCGAGTTTCTGCTGCAACAGTCGCAGGCATCCGCCTAGCCCTGGCTGCCCTTTGCCAGAGACTGGTTGGGAATCGCCCGCCGCTTGCGGAGAACTTGCCCACAGCAGCAAACCTCTACCGGGACTTTGCAGTGAACTGGCGGGAGTTTGTAGCAAAGCAGCGGCAACCTGCCAGGAACTGGCGGAAGGTTGTAGAGAACCAGCGGGAACCTATCAGAAACTAGCGGGAACTTGTCAGGAACTAGCAGAAGTTCGTGAGGAACCAGTGGGAACTTGTCAGAAACCAGCAGGGGTTTGTGAGGAACCTGCGGGCCTCTACGGCGAAGAGTCACACCGTTGTTTCATCGAATTCATTCATGTCTATCATGCTGGTTATGGATTGCCCGAACCCGGCACAGACTGCTATACCACAGGTGTAATATAGATGAATACCACTCCCAGTGAGTGACTTTTATGCTGTCCGTTATTGCTAACTTGCGCATCCTATTTTCACGAACGACCCACAGCCAAAATTCCCAGAATCAAAATCCTCAGAATCAACCGCGCTTTGCTAACCAGCCAGAGGCTGCTCACCCCGCTCTATTTGAGCGAACTTCCTTCTGGTCCGAGTGTGCCGAGGATTTCACCTACGGCCTAAGCTGGGGCGCTTGCACCCGAGGTCAACTCTCGTCTGAACCCGACGCCCTGGCGCTAGAAATCTCAGCAACCCAGAAAGCTCAGAGCTAATCCGAGCCTGGTAGCTGACTCAAAAACTGGCCCCCCTTCTGCTCAAACACAGGCAGAAGGGGGGCCAGTTTTTGAGCTTTAATCAGCCACTCTAATCAGCGAACTGACACGCTAATTCATTTGTTTTCAAGCCCGAAGTATTCCGCCCGAGTCCTGAAGCCAGGACCGGTCAGCGCTGGCGCTGGAGCTGCCGCAACTGCTGGCGTAGCGCTGACAGACTGGGTTGCTGCTGTCCATAGCGCCAGTCGGTATAAGCGCGGCAAATTGCCTCCACGGGCTCGGCCTGCGCGGGGCGGTCGCGGCGCACGGCGGCGGCATACTCGCGGGGCGTCTGGCTGGGGCGTTTGGGCAGACCGCGAGCAGTCAGCCAGAGCACCATCTGCTGATAGACCCGCTCCACCGGAGCCAAGCGGCGCAGCCGAGTCTGAACGCGCAGCCAGCCCAGTCCCAGCCACAGGCCCCAGCCCGCCAAGCCCACGCCAGCCAGCACCAACACCCCCGACACAGTTCCCCCCCAGCCCAGGCCGGTGAGCAGTAGCAGCAGCCCAGACAGCAGCCGTCCCAGCCCACCGCTCAACTCGGCCACCAGATTGCTCAAAAAGTCCAGCAGCGGCGACGGCAGCCAACCCGCCACCCAGCGCCACAGCAACCGCAGCGGTCCAAAGGTCTCATCGCGATCCACCGAGGCCGGGAACAGATCGTGACCAGGAATGGGGTCAAACGAGAACCAGCCCATACCGGGGAAATACACCTCCACCAGCGCATAGGCATCGGTATTGCGCACCACGTAAAAGCCCGTGAACGGATTGAACTGCCCCGGCCCAAAGCCCGCCGCCAGCCGACAGGGAATGCCCAGTGCGCGCAACATCACCGCCAGCGTGGTGCCAAAGTGATCGGGATAGCCGCCCTCGTACTTGAACAAAAACGCCTCTGCCACATCCTCCTGTGCCGAGAAAAAAGGCAGCTGCGGCTGCAGCGTGTAGCGCTGCTTGAGATGCTGGGCCAGATACAGCGTCTTCTCGTAGGCTGTGCTGAGCGGCTGGGCAGACATCGCCAGAATCGCCTCGGCCTGGGCGCGGATGCGCGCGACCGGCGTCCGCTCGGGCAGTTGCAGGTAATAGTTGCGGATGCGATCGGGGTAGACCTGCGGCGTCCGGTTCAGGGCGGTGCGGTTGCGGTAAGGCAGGTTGGAAATCACCGTGTAAGTCAGTCCCTCGGGCAAGGTGACCGGCGAGCGCAGGCTGCCCTCCACATCCACCGCCAGCTTGCGCGTGGGAAAGTAGATGCGGCTGGGCACCGCCGCCGCTGGCACCAGGTTGGGCAGCTCCGCCGCCAGCGTATAGCTCTGGATCACCTCTTGGCTGGCCCCTGGCGGGAAGACCGTGCTCTCGGTCGGCGGCAATACAAACTGACTGGTCCAGCTCGGACGATCCAGGGTAAAGGTCCGCTGCTCGCGCGAAACTTCCCAGCCTTGGCCGGTGTAACGGTCGAACCCCAGCACTCGCCAGAACGCCTCAGCCTGCGAGCGCACCCGCAGGACGATGCGCGGCTGGAGCGTACCGCGCAAATTCTGGTTCATGCGGCTGTTGAAGCCGTAGTAAAACTCGCTGTTGAACCGTCCCGGCCCCGTGGCCTGATTCTGCCCGCCTGGCCCCAGGCTATCGCCGCTGCCTTGAGCGTCTAGGGCTTCATCGTCGGCGTAGCCAGGGTTGCGGATGCGTGTGCCGTCGAACTCGCCCTGGAATTCAATCGGCGCGCTCACCGGCAGGCTGCGCAACTGAAACCCTGGCAGGCGTGGCAGAGTAGCAAAGATCACCAGCCCCAGCAGCAGCGCGCCCAGCAGCACCGCCGCCAACTGCCTGAGCGAGGAGCCCGCCAAACTTGAGACTCGTCGCCCCGCGCCGGTCCCCGCGCGCCAGCTGGGTAAGGGCGAAGCCAGCCCCAGGCGCGAGCGGTAGTCTAACAGCAGCACCGGCAGCGCCAGCACCAGAAACAGCAGCAGCCAAAGCCCGAAGTCCAGCGTCTCCGAGAGCGTGCCCGCCACGCCCAATAGGATTAGCCCAATCACGGTCGAATAGCCAAGATCGCGCCGTCGCGGCAGATCAAAACTGTGCAGCGCCTGCAGCTGGATCAGCAACTGGGCCAGCAGCAAGCGCGTGTCCGCCTGCTGGACCAGCCGCCCCAGGAAGGCTACCAACACGGCGATCATCGCAATCGCCAGCAGGAATTTTGCGCCCAGATTGCGTTCGCGCCTGCGGTGATAGCTCCAGACCGCCCCGGCCACGCTGAGCGGAATCGCCCAGAGGCTGTTACGAGTGCCTGCCACTGCATCGGTCGCGGCGATCCCTACCAGAACCAAGGCCTGGACCAGGATCCGCAAGGGAATCGACTCTTCGGTAACCAGGGGGGAGGGCTCTTGCCAGCGCTGCCACAGGCTTTTGAGCCTGGACGGGCTCAGTCGGGGGCTCTTGCCCAGCTCACGCACCATACTTACCCCCGAAACACGCTTTTCAAATTGTGCCTTAGAGGCCGAGGCCACGAAAAACCTTCAGGGCGCACGCACCCGTGCACCCTGAAGGCTGATTTCTGCGGTGGCTACTGCAGCTAGCTGACCTCACTCAAGGCTCGAAGCCCTTAGTAGCGCTTAGTAGCGAGTGCCGTAGAGGCTAGCGAGGGAGCTGACGTCCCGGCGCACAACGGCCCAACTTCTTTGAGCGTCTTGGCCCAAGCGTCGGCGCTGCACAATATTGTCGATGCGCGAAGCGCGGTTAACCACTTCCCGGACGGCTCTGGCGGCGCGGTCGCCGTCGTTGACTTGATCTTTCAGGCTATCGGTGGCCCGCTCAAAGTCGCGCACATACTGATTAATGTTGTCTTCGCGATTGGAGCCATTGAGACGGCTGTCGTCGAGCGCGCGGTCGAGGGTCGATTTGAATTGGTCGGTGTTGGTTTCTAGGCGCTCGACCATGCGCAGTGTGCGCTGGCTATCGACGCGGTTCCTCTGGCCGTAGACGCTTTGGGCTTGGGCGGGTAGAGTCACGATTGGGCTGGCGAAAGTCAGCACCAACGCTGCAAGTATCGCTTGTTTCATTCTGCGGTTCATGTCCCTGTGTCCTTCGTAATTCGTAAGTTGTGGAGAATTCAACGCTCGGCGTTTTTCGCGCTTGGCAGTTTGCCGCTCTGACGCTTTTCTGACGCTTTTTCCCTCGGGTGTGAGCGTGAGCTGAGGCGTTGTCAGCTAATCTCTTTGACCTCGGCGCGCGCGCAAACGTTCCCCGCAGCTTAAAAGTCTCTCTTGGGAGGTAGGCTTCTCTGTATAGTTTGAATAGTTTGATTGGTGGCCCAAGCACGTTTGCGATGGATTCTGCGTTGCTGATTCAGCGGTATGAAGCCGATCTTGCCCGCCGCCAACTGCGCGGCGACCGCATCGGTGCAGCGATGACTTTCTATGCCTTAGGTCAGGCCTACGCGGGCCAGGGGCGCTGGGCTGAAGCGATCCGTAGCCAACAGGCCGGTCTGGCGCTTTGCCAGGATCTGGGCGACCGCCAGGGGCAGGGGCAGGCGCTGCATAGCCTGGGCGTTGCCCACGCCAATCTGGGCCAGTGGGCGGCGGCGACCGGTGCCTTTGAGGCCAGCCTGCGCATCTGGCGGCAGCTGGGCAACCGGGAGGACGCCTGCTTGAGCTTGGCCAATCTGGGCAAGGTTTACGCCCATCAGGACCAACCTGAGCAGGCGCTGACCTGCTGGCGCGAGGCGCTGGTGCAGCTGCCGCCGCAGACGCTGGAGCACCAGCAACTCACGGTGTGGATTGCGTCGCTGAGCCCCTGAGCTAACCTCATGACCTACTCGCGCCAGTATTTTCGCTTCCCTTCCAAGATTTTGCAGCGGCAGATGGAGGGCCTCCATTTCGGCAATAGCGGCTACCCGATGCTGCTATTCCCCACCGACCAGGGCCGTTTTTTTGATCCGGAGGACCGAGGCTTAATCGACTGCCTGCGGCAGCATCTGGAGCGGGGTTACCTGCAGGTGTTCTGCCTGGAGACGCTGGATTGGGAGACTTTTTTGGCGGCGGACTTAGACCTCCAGCAGCGACGCCAGCGCTGGCTCGCCCTAGAGCGTCACTGGTGCGAGGAGTTCATCCCCTACGCCTGCCAGATGGCACAGAATGACTTCCTGGTGATTGCAGGCTGCTCGCTGGGAGCGACCCACGCACTGAACTTGGCCCTGCGCCATCCCAGGCTGGTCCGGCGCTGTCTGGCGATAGCGGGTCCCTATGACTTGGCGAACACACCAGCGCTGTTTGCGGAGTTCACTCAGGCTGAGCGAGAACAAGAACTCTATTTCATCAGCCCGCTGGCCTACATGGCGAATATGCGCCGCGAGCGTTGGCAGGAACTCGGTGGCGACCAGACGCAGATCAAGCTACTCACGGCCCACGGCGACCCCTTCCTGGGCGACCATCTGCGTCTGGCCGAACTCTTGGGCCGTCTTGGCATTCACCATCAGCTCGAAATTTGGCCCGGCGGTCACGATTGGCCGGTGTGGCGTGCGCAAATCGCAGCCTTTGCCTAAGGTGCAAGCCTCAAGGCTGGGTGAGGCATCATGAGTTTGTTCAATGCTCCGGCAAGTTCTTCCTATGGCCCTTCCCGCCTCCAGCAGGCTGCAATTGACCCCTGACTTGAACATCTGCCGCATTCTCAACGGCCTGTGGCAAGTGTCTGGCAGCCACGGCTCGATTGATCCCCCAGCCGCGATTGCCAGCATGTTCGATTATCTGGACGCGGGCTTCACCACCTGGGATTTGGCCGATCACTATGGCCCCGCTGAGGATTTTATCGGCGAATTTCGTCGTCAGCTGGTCGCCCAGCGGGGGCCGCAAGCGCTGGCTCAGCTGCAAGCGTTCACCAAGTGGGTGCCCCGACCGGCACCGATGACCCGCGCGGTGGTTGCAGAAAACATCCAGCGCTCCCTAGATCGGATGAACACGGAAACGCTGGATCTTTTGCAGTTCCACTGGTGGGACTACGGCGACAGCCACTATCTGGATGCACTCAAGTATCTGGCAGACCTAAAACAGGCGGGCAAAATCAGATACCTAGCCCTGACCAATTTTGACACCGAACACTTGAACATCATCCTGGACCATGGCCTGCCCATTGTGTCCAACCAGGTGCAGTATTCGCTAATCGACCGTCGCCCTGCCGTGCGCATGGTGCAATTTTGTCAGGCGCATCAGATTCAGTTGCTCGCCTACGGTAGTCTCTGCGGTGGTTTGCTTTCAGAACAGTATTTGGCTCAACCCGAGCCGCGAGGCAGACAATTGCATACCGCGTCTCTGCGCAAATACAAAAACATGGTGGACGCCTGGGGCGGCTGGCCTTTATTGCAGCAGTTGCTGGCGGTGTTGCAGCCGATCGCGCAAAAACACGCGGTGAGCATCGCCAATGTTGCAGTTCGCTACGTCCTCGACTGCCCCGCCGTGGCAGGGGTGATTGTGGGCGCACGCCTGAGTGTGGCCGAGCACCGGGCGGATAATGCGCGAGTCTTTGCCCTGAGCCTAGACGCCGAGGACCGGGCGCAAATCGAGGCGGTTCTGGCCCAGTCCCAGGATCTCTATCGGCTGATCGGCGACTGCGGCGACGAGTATCGGCGCTGAGCCCGACCCGGCGCAGCGGCGGGCTTCGGAACTCGACGCACCGAGCGCCAAGCCGGACCTGCCGAGCTTCTGGCAGGAAGTTGCCAGCTGCGGGGTCAGATCGCCGAGTTCGAGGCGAGAATTTCCAGGCTTTGCGGTCGAACCGTCGAGTCGCAAGCTCCATGTTCCAAGGTGCAAGCTCGAAGTTCCGAGTTGCAAGCTCAATGTTCCGAGTTGCCAGGCCCAATCTCTGAGCTTGCCGGGGAACTGGCTGCGGGGCTGACTGTGATCCCTTGCGCCTCAGGCCCGTTCTGCCAATAGCGGCAGGCTGAGCATGAACGTGCTGCCGCGCTTGAGTTGGGAACGGACGGTCAGAACGCCGCCGTGGTGCTGCGCAATCTGGCGGCACAGATACAGCCCCAAGCCAATGCCGGGCGGGCGGATGCCAGTGGCTCCCTGAATCTGGCTGAACAGGTTAAAAATCTCCGCTTGTTGCGCCGCCGCAATGCCCGGCCCCTGATCGCGCACAGACACCCTGGCGTAATGCGCATCCTGAGTCAGCGCCAACCAGACCTGACTGGCTGGGGCACTAAACTTGGCGGCGTTGTCGAGCAGGTTGATCACCAACTGCACCAAGCGGTCGCAGTCGCCAACCACCCACACGCTTGGCTCCGGCAGATCGCAGTGCAACTGAATCGAGCGGTTTGCAAACCAGGCGACGGTTGCCTGGTCCGCTTGGGCCAGCACTGTCTTTAGGTCAACCGGGTCCTCACGCCAGCGATAGGTGCCGGAGTCTAGCTTGGAGAAGTCGAGCAGCGTGTTGACCATCTGGGTCAGACGTTGCGACTCCCGGTCGGCCAGGCTGAGCGCCTTCCTGCCATCTGCCTCCAGGGGCAGATTCAGCGTCCCGAGCACAAAGATTGCGGTGCGCACATTGGTGAGCGGCATGCGGATTTCGTGGCTCACGGTGGCCACCAGCTCCGACTTGAGCTTCTCCAAGCGGCTGAGATTGGTGTTGGCCTGTTGTAATTTCAGGTTGGCCCGCTCTAGCGCTTCTAAACGCTTGCGCTCGCTGATGTCCCGCTGAACCGACAGCCAATGAACGCGGTGGTCCTTGCCGCCATCGATGGGCACTAGGCTCAGCTCCGCCCAAAATTCGCTGCCATCCTTGCGGTAATTGAGCAGCTCCACGGTGAGCGGCTGCCGGGCTTGGAGCGCGGTGCGAATTTTCTCCAGCTGGCTCTGGTCAGTCTTCGGTCCTCGAAACAGGCTGGGCAGCCGGTCCAGCACCTCTTTGGGCTGATAGCCGGTCATGTCGCTGAGCGCCGAATTGACAAACACGATGCGGGCACCGGACTGAGCGATGGGCTCGCCCTCGGTGATCATAAATGCGTCCTGGCTTTGCTCCACCGCACTGCGCAACAGATGCAGATCGGCTTCGGTGCGCTTGCGCTCGGTGATGTCGCGCCAGGCCACCGCCAAGCCGTCCCCCAATGGCGTAGCACTGAGTTCAAAGGCTCGGGCGAGATACTGCCGCCCCACGGGATCGTGCTGATGAATCACGACCTCCTTAGCCAGAGCCTGGCCGGTTTCGACCACCCGACGGTAGTCATCAAACAGGCCGATCTCTTGGTGAATCGGAAACAGTTCCAGCAGTCCCTTGCCCAACTGCTGCTCTTTGGTTAAGCCATTGTTGGTACAGGCGGCCGCATTGACATACTCGACGCGAAAGTCCGTCAGCTGCCCCGACGAGTCGCGAATAGCGGCGTAAATGCCAAAGCAGTCGAGCAGACTTTCAATGGAAATGCGGAAGCGTTCTTCGCTGCGTCGCAGGTCTGCTTCGGCCCACTTGCGCTCGGTGATATCCCGCCCCACGGATTGAAACTCGACGAGCTGACCCTGCTCGTTAAAAATGGCGCGATCGGTCCACTGCAACCAGCGGATCTCGCCGTTCTTGGCCCATACCTGCTCCTCGATTGTGGCGACGGGGTGGTCACGGCTGAGGGACGTGAAATGGCGGATCAGACGCTCGCGGTCTGCTTCGACCACCAGCCACAGGCAGCTGCGTCCCAACAATTCCTCAGGCCGCTTGCCGAAGAACCGGCAAAATGCACCATTGACGAAGGTCAGCTCTCGGCTGGGCGCATACAAGCCAATCAGCTCACTCTGGTCTTCTACGATGGCGCGATAGCGGGACTCGCTCTGCCGCAGGCCAGCCTCGGCCAACGAACGCCTCACCAGCCCCGCTTGCGTAAAGGCAATGCCCACCAACTCAGCCAGTTGCTGCAACGAGGCGATTTGGGTGGGGCTGCACTGCAGCGAGCCGCAGCTCTGGCAAAGCTCCAGCAGCCCTACCAACTGCTCCCCCGCAAAGATCGGCACCCCGACAAAGCCCTCGCACGCCAGTTCCGGCGGCAAAACTCGACCCCGGCGCCCGCTACTCTTGCTGGAGCGCACCTGGAGCACCTGATTCTGGCGTAGATGCTGATACCCCTCGCTCCAGCCTTGCAGCGACAGGGTGCTACTTGCCTCGCCTTGTCCATCCAGCTTGGGGGCAATTCGACTGCCGACGGCGACGAGGGGCACGCAGGCAGCCTCAGCGGCAGCCAGCAAACAGAACTGCTCCGCGTCCAGACGCCACAGCCTGCAGTGATCCACCAACAGCACTTGGGTCAACTCCTCTACTAGCCGCTGGAAGAGCAGGCGGGGCTGGTCAATCCGGTTGATAGCGGCGCTCAAGTTGCGGATACACTGCTTCAGGTCCATGAAAACCTCAGACTAGTCCCTGTTCCTGGGCAAACGAGAGAATAGCGCCCCGACGCGGCAGACGCAGTTTGGCACGGATATTCGCCACGTGCCCCTGGATCGTGCGGATGGACAGATGCATCTGCACGGCAATTTGGCGATTGGACAGGTCTCGGGTGATCCAGTAGAAGACCTCCCGCTCTGTCGTGCTCAGCTGAGCAATCGGCGAGTCCGGGGAGAGCAACCAGCGGGCCATTTCACTAGGAGTCAAGCTAGTCTCCACGGTCGCTTGAAATGGGCCACTGACCACCCCAGCTGCGACCAGCTGCCTCCGCTGCACCCGCTTTTCGATGCGCAGGATAAGCTCCTCGGTTTCGAAGGGCTTGGTGAGGTAGTCATCAGCCCCGACCAATAAGCCTGCCACCCGATCTTGAGGCATGGCCCGCGCCGACAGGAAGATGAACGGCAACAGCTCAAACCCCGACCATTGACGCACCTGCCGACAAAGCTCCAGGCCGTTGCAGTTGGGCATTGTGACGTCCGCAACCACTATGTCAGGCTCAGGCTCTACGGTGCTGCTGAGCGCAGCTAGAGCTTCCAATCCATCGAGTGCGGTCCGGACCTCATAGCCTCTCGCCTCTAGTAAAATCCTCAAGATCTCAATGAACTCGAGATCGTCATCGACAACCAAGATTCGCTTCATGACCATCGTTGCTGTTCGCCAAAGCTAGGCACCGAGCCTGAGCAGCAAATGCCTGTGGCATTGACTCCCCGGCAGGACCCGCTAGCCTCAGGTGTACGGACCCGTCAGGGGTTCGACGCCCATCTAATTTCATTCTCCAGCAGCTGTTCAGCGTCGTGTTGAGAACAAGAACCCCTGTAAGGAGACCGAAGATAGATCACGCTAGCATTTTAAATCTGCCAACCGAGTAGGACTGTCCGGCTTTCGCCTGGCTGGAGACGGGTTTTGGATGATGGCACCCAATTCCATTTCTACTCCAAATCTATGACTTTATGTTGTGCTTTGCTTATCCCCCCAGAATGTCACTCTCTTCCTATAGTTTCAATAGCAGATAGGTCAGATAGGTCAGTTAAGCCAGCCGCGAACGCAGCTCACAAACTGAGCTGCCGCCGTCTGACTCGATCGACGAGAATCAGACGGCGAGCTTTTGACTGAAAAGCCAGAGGACGCCTGCCGCCCTGATACCCAAATATCGATCGCATTTGTCCAGAGCGACCGCTTGATACCTGCAAAAACAAGTATTTTGTCAAGCTTTCATGACATTTTTTGATTTCTGGGCCGTGTGGTTTCTAGAATTGGATTCAGAGTTGCTGAATAGCTCTACGTCTAGCGTTCAAAGTCAGCTGCTCAAGGTGCTTGAAAACCAGGTATTTTGCTGGATTTTGGGTTTGGGGGAGTCTGGACAAACCGGAAATTCGGCTGGTACCGTCAGATCAAGCGGTCAGCCCCCAACTCCCTCTCATCTCACTGCCCGCATGGGCAGGGCTATTTGGTTGGTGACTCCACAGCGTTTCGATTGAGGAATTAAGCAGCTGAGGAAATCTGCTTGACAAACAATGCGAAATCAGTGACCTACAGAGTGGCTGCCGGTAACCGGAGATGTAGAATCTGCTCTTTGTAGTTTCAGGAAGGCGGATTCAGCGCAGATGATGTACGTCAGTTTTGACCAAGCGATTGAGCGAGTCCGCAAGGCCGGTGCGCCGCTTGAGACCGAGGACATTGTGTGGCTGCGGGAATGCTGCTCGGATTGGATTATGCCAGTTCTTGAAGAAGGCGACTTGAGCAAGCTTAAGCCCCTGCAGGTGCACATCCAAGCTATTCAGCGGCTACTCAAGGATATTCGTTCCAAGCGGGAGAGTTTACTCCAAGCACCTCAGATGCCGCAAGGCAGCTCGGAGGAGGTGGCTCAAGCTCAACAGGAGCACTTCATTAACCTTTGGCTCAGGTTGCCAAAGCTAGAAGCCATCCAGAGAGTTCTGGAGTCATCCCTACAACAGAATCTGGCTGAGCTAGACGATATTCGCAGGGCACAGGAACTGGTTTCCTAGGTCAGGCTAGTCACCGATGAAGTCGGCTCTGATTATTCTTGAGCGCAAGCGAGCAGAATCGGCTCAGGTTAGGTTGCTTGCGGGCCGCAGCAGAAGCACCACAGGTTCCCGCTGAAGCGAAGTCAGTGTCCCCAGAAGGGCTACAAATTCTGGCTGAGTGGCGACCAGTCCTCGCTGAAGCGCTTCAGGTTTCCGCTGAAGCGCTTCAGGTTCCCGCTGAATAGCTGCAAGTTGCCGCTGCCTGGCAGTAGGTGTCGTCTCAGCCCCTGCATCTCTAGGCGAGGGGCGCACCCCCGTAGCGGCTTTGAAGCCGTCAGCCTCCCCCTGAGCGGCACGGTTCGCTGAGTTGCGGTTGAGCCTGAGCTTTTCACCGGGGCGTCGCCAGTAGACTAGGAATAGGCGCTGTCAATCACCGGGAGCAGACAGCCCCCCGAACGCGGGTTCGGGACCCGGTTCCAAGGCTCCAAGTTCCGATGAGGCCACCCATGCTTACCAGCGCTCTACGCACTTCTCAAGAGCTGTCCACGCTCCGCTATGTTCCCACCCCGGATCGCTTCGACGCCAGCTGGGAGGTTCCTCTGTCCACGCTGCTCGGGCTAGGGCGTGCAGCGGGTGCAGACTTCATCGAGTTTTTCCTGGAGCGGTCCAACTACATTAGCTGTCTGGCAGAAGACCACACGATCACCAGCATCTCGCCCAGTTTGGCGACCGGGGCGGGGGTGCGCGTATTTCGCGGCCAGGGCGACTGCTACGTCAGCACCAATGATCTCTCTTTTGCGGGACTGAAGGCAGCGCTGGAGAAAGGGCTCTCGATTCTGGGCCTCAGCCTTCCCGCCGCGCATGCCTACGTCCCCGAGATCAACCTGGAACTGCTACGGGACTATGCCACCAGCCGGGGCAAGGAAGCTTGGCTCAGCGCTTGCAGCTCGATGCGCGAGATGGGCGAGGTGCTGCTTGAGGCCAATGCCAAGCTAGCGCTCAAAGCTAGCCACGTGCAGTCCAGACGCGCCAGCTACTTCCGAGACTGGCAGGAGGTTCTGGTCGCCGCCAGTGATGGCACCTTCGCCCGCGACATTCGCCTCACTCAGTCGGTGGGCCAGAGCCTGCTGTGCGCAGACGGTGCGCACCGCGCCTCGATCGGCAAACGCAGCGGCAACACCAGCGACCCCGGCTTCCTGAATACTTGGGACTCCGCAGCCACCGCCGAAGAAGTCGCCCAGGCTGCCGGGCAAATGCTCTACGCCGACTACGTCGAATCGGGCACTTATCCGATTGTGATGGCCAATGAATTCGGCGGCGTGATCTTCCACGAAGCCTGCGGCCATCTGTTGGAAACCACCCAAATTGAGCGCAAAACTACGCCATTCTTGGACAAAAAAGGCGAAAAAATCGCTCACGAAAGCCTGACCGCCTGGGACGAGGGCCTCTCGCAGAGCGCCTTTGGCACCATCGACATGGACGATGAAGGCATGCCCGCCCAGCGTACCTTGCTGATTGAAAATGGCATCCTCAAAAACTTCCTGGCCGACCGGGCCGGTTCGGCACGCACCGGCCATCCCAGAACCGGCAGTGGCCGTCGTCAGGATTACACCTTTGCCGCCGCCAGCCGCATGCGCAACACCTACATCGCCCCTGGCAACCACACCAACGAAGACCTATTCGCCTCGATTGACAAAGGCATTTACTGCAAAAAGATGGGTGGCGGCAGCGTCGGCGCGACCGGAGAATTCAACTTCGCCGTGGACGAAGCCTACTTAATCGAGAACGGCAAAATCACCAAGCCGCTCAAAGGTGCCACGCTGATTGGAGAAGCCAAGGAGATCATGAACAAGATCTCAATGTGCTCTCAAGATTTGGGCCTGGCTGCGGGGTTCTGCGGCTCGGTGAGCGGCAGCATTTATGTGACAGTCGGCCAACCCCATATCAAGGTGGACTCGATCACCGTCGGGGGCCGCTGAGCCACAAGGTCAATACGGGAGAAGCAAAACATGATTGACATTCAGGAGCTTGCCACTCACGCCAAGGCAAGTGCAGCTAGTCTTGGCATTCAGAAGTTTGACATTTCGGGCTCAACCATCGACGGCACCAGTGTGGAAGTCGATCAGGGCAGCCCCAAACAGGTTGAAGCCTCCAATCGCTCAGGCGTGACGGTTCGCGTTTGGAACGAACACCACACGGTTGGCATTGCCAGCACCACAGACGTTGCCCCCGGTGGCGTTGAATTGGCGCTGAAAACGGCCTACGAGGCCAGTTTCTTCGGCGTCAAAGAGCATATCCCCGATTTCAGCCCAGAGGCGACCGCCTCGATCAGCCATCCATCTCCTGGCAAGGCTGCCCAAGTGCCGGTTTCTCAGCTGATCCACACCCTCACTGACGCGGAAAAACAGCTGTTGGCCGCTCACCCAGCGATTACCAGCGCGCCTTACAATGGCCTGTCGCAAAACGACGTGGATCGGTTCTATCTCAACAGCGACGGAGCGCTCCGAACCGAAGCTCGCTCCTACAGCTCGATTTACCTGTACAGCAGAACCGAACAGGAAGGCAAAAAGCCGCGCAGCGCCGGGGCCTATCGAGCCAGCCTCAGCCTGGAGCAGTTGGACATCAAAGGTTGCTTGCAGGAGACGATTGAGAAAACCATCAGCCATTTGAACTACGAGAAGGTCAAGTCCGGCAAGTATCCAGTGGTGTTTTCGCCCCAGGCTTTTTTGAGCTTGCTAGGAGCATTTTCTAATCTGTTCAACGCTCAAAGTATTCTGGATAACCAGAGCCTTTCGACGTCAGAATCATTGGGCAAACCCATCGCTTCACCGCTGCTGAGCGTCTGTGATGATGCCTTGCATCCGGCGAATGTGAGTGCTGTGATCTTCGATGGTGAAGGCACGCCCACCCGTCGCGTTGCGCTGATCACCGAGGGCGTTTTGACTAGCTTCTTGCACAGTGCAGGCACGGCCAAGCGCCTAGACAGCCCGCTCACCGGCCACGCCAATCTCGGAGCCAAGGTGACGGTGAGCCCCCACTTCGGTCACGTGTTCCAGGGAGCGCCTGCTGCGAAGGAGTACCGTCTCGAAGACGCGGATGAGGTGATTTTTATTGACTCGCTGCATGCCTTACACGCAGGCGTGCAATCGCTGCAAGGATCTTTTTCGCTGCCGTTCGATGGCTGGTTACTGAAAAATGGCCAGCGGATCAGCATTGAGTCGGCCACGGTTGCGGGTGACTTTTTGCAACTGCTGCAGTCGATCCTGTTTGTCGAAAAAGAAGCTGAACTTACCCCCGGCGGTGTTTGCCCCAGAGTCTGGGTGGAGAGTCTGTCGATTACAGGCGAGTAATGGGTGTTCACCAGGTGAATTCATGACTTCCGAAAACTCCCCCAGCTGGGATTTGGGCCGGTTTTTGCAGACCCTGTCTTACTTTAAAGCCCTGCCCCTAATCGGTAGCCTTGACGGTTGGCAGCAGTGGTTTGCAGATTCCATTAATACCCCCAAGCGCAGAGACAAAATGTCGGGTGTAATCCTGGTCGTGGGTGCAACAGGTGGGGTTGGCAAGCGGGTCGTGCGGCAGCTGTTAGACGGCGGCTACCGAGTGCGGGCGCTGGTCCGAGATGCTCAGCGAGCGCGGGAGCTGTTCGGGCAGACGGTGGCGTTGATCGAGGCAGATACCACGCTTGCGCAGACTCTCACCCCTGCGGTATTGACCAACGTCAGATCGGTGATCTGCTGCACTGGGACGCGAGTGCAGCCGGTGGAGGGCGACACGCCGGACCGAGCTAAATACTATCAGGGCGTGAAATTTTACCTGCCCGAAGTCGTGGACACGCCTGAGCTAGTGGAATATCAGGGTGTAAAAAATTTGGTGCAGGCGACCGTCCAGGGTGTGGGTCCAGCAGATGAAAAATTGATTTTTGACTTCAGCCACCCGTCTGACGACCTCAAGGAAATTTGGGGCGCTTTGGACGACGTGGTGATGGGTGGGGTCAGCCAGAGCAGCATCCGCCTAGTGGAAAACGCGGCGCTGTTTTCGGGGCATGTGTCGACCGAAAACTCTGGGGGGTTCGCCTCGGTGCGCAGCCGCAATTTTGAGCCGCCGTTTAATCTCTCTGGTTATGAAGGGGTGCAGCTGCGCCTGAAAGGTGACGGACAGCGCTACAAGTTTATGCTGCGCGCCGAAACTCGCTGGGATGGCACTGCTTATTGTGATTCGTTCGATACAGTAGACAGCGAATGGATCACAGTTCGCATCCCCTTCGCTGCCCTGCTGCCGGTGTTTCGGGCGAAAACGCTGGCAGATGCGGGGCCGATTGACACGCGTTGCCTCTACTCGTTTCAGATCATGCTCAGCAAGTTTGAGTATGACGGCGCGCTGAACCCCAAATTTGTGCCCGGCTCTTTCCAACTGCAATTGGAGTCGATCAAAGCCTACGGGGGGCCGAAGCTGACTCAGTTTGTCTTGGTCAGCTCCGCAGGGGTCACGCGCCCCGGTCGCCCCGGCCTCAACCTGGCAGAAGAGCCGCCAGCGGTACGCCTGAACGAGCAACTCGGCGGTCTGCTCACCTGGAAGCTGCGCGGCGAAGACAGTGTGCGCGAAAGCGGCCTGGCTTACACCATCGTCCGACCCTGTGCGTTGACCGAGGAGCCCGGCGGCCAACCACTGTGCTTTGAGCAGGGCGACCACATCCGGGGGCAGGTGAGCCGAGAGGACGTCGCGCAACTCTGCCTTCGCGCTCTAGAGCAGCCCAACGCTTGCAACACCACGTTTGAAGTCAAAGCGGCAGAGGGTAGTCGGGTACCCAAAGCCTGGAAGGAACTCTTCTGCAGCTTGACCCCGGACGCACCGCTCAGAGGGTGACCGTGGACATGACCACCAGTGGCCATCTGCTCCTGGAAAACCTTCTGTTCTTGACCGTTGCCAGCCTTTTTCTAGGGCTGACTGGCTGGCGTTGGCGGCGGGCGAAGCCCTTTAGCGTGCCTCACCCGCTGCCGGGCTGGTTCAACGCTTGGTTATCCCTGGTTTTGGTGGCAGGTTTGGGCCTGCCATTGCTGGCTCTGGGCCTGACCTGGCAGTTAAGTGTTTTGCAGGCGTTGGTTCCCTACTTGGGGATGCTAGTGCTGCAAATTGGCTCAGAAATCGTCGCGCTCAGACAATTTCAATCGTGCGTTTGGGTGATGATTCCCTGTGTGTATCTCCCCTACCGAATCTGGCAGCTCTATCAGGGGCTCACGCTTCTGGGGGCTGCCGATGGGCCACTCTGGGTTCAGCGGTTATTGTTGGCTGAAATCGGGCTCTGGATCTTCAATTACGGAGTTCATCTTTCGCAGTTGCCAAGGCTGTTCGCTTGGCAACTACAGGAAAACGTTCAAGTGAGTCTGCCAGTGCAAAAATAGTGGCTATGCAAAATTTTCAAAAGCACCTGCAGGCTTACCTGGTTGTGGTTGTGGTTGTAGTTGTGGTCCTGCTCGGACTTCTGAATGTCTGGGCTGCGCCACCTGCCCGAGCAGCGGCCGCAAGCCCATACGAGGAGCGAGCCGTTCATAGCCCAGAGGGCATTGGTAAGTTCTACATGGGCCGCGAAATCGCTCAGGTGATGGGCTACACGGGCGCGGGCTGGTTGGAGCGACCGTGGCGCACCACCGAGGAGCGGACTGACCGGGTGGTGGCCGCGCTTGATCTACAGCCGACAGAGGTGGTGGCCGATCTGGGCGCGGGCACCGGTTACTTCAGTGTTCGGATCAGCGCCCTGGTGCCGAAGGGCAAGGTGCTGGCGGTAGAGATTCAACCCGAAATGATCGCGCTCCTCGACCAGCTAAAACAGGAGCAAGAGATCACCAATATTGAGCCTGTCCTGGCAACCGTAACCGACCCTCATCTACCGGCAGAGAGCGTTGACTTAGCGCTGCTTGTAGACGCCTACCATGAATTCTCCTATCCCAGAGAGGTCATGCAGGGCTTGGTGCGGGCGCTCAAGCCGGGTGGACGGGTCATTCTTGTAGAGTATCGGGGTGAAAACCCGTTTATCCCGATCAAGGCTTTGCACAAGATGACGCAGACGCAGGTGCGCAAGGAAATGAAAGCGGTGGGCCTCAGCTGGCGCGAAACTAAGAACTTTCTACCTCAGCAACACTTCATGGTGTTTGAGAAGCCTTCTATGCAGCCTTCCCTGTGAAGGTCGGTCGGTCCAGCTGGATCAATCAATGCTCCCTGCCGTGGTAGATCCACATGGGCACGGTCTCGCCAGCTTGCTCGAAGCCGCATTTTCGATAAAATTCAATTGCTTTGACGTCAGCAACTAACATTTGCTGGTGAAAGTTCTGGTACCGCGCCATCAAGATCTTAGCGATGCTGCAGCCGATGCCTCGGCCTTGGTAGCTTGGCAGCACGAGCAAGTGCGGATAATAGACGACCAGAAAGCCATCGGAAATTGCATTCCCCAATCCAACTAGCGTTTGCCCATCCCAGGCGGAGATCAGGGTGTGAGCGTTGAGCAGAGCTTTGCAGAGCTGCTCTGGCTTCTCGGCTGAGGACCAAGCATTAGCTTTGTACAAGGCAATAATGCGGTCGCAGTCGATGTCGCGAATCTCTTTGTACTCAATCTCTGTCATCAAACTTGCCTAGCTTGAGCCAACCGAATAATTGTGCAACGGTCAACTTCAACTCCAGGAACTTCGGCCCTGGGAGAGCCGATCCCAGTCTATCTGTCACTTTGTCAATCTACTCATACTCTTTTGAGGCAACTGGCGTTGAAGCTCAGGCCGCGATTCTGGTAGACGAGGTTTCGGAACTCACTGGAGAGCTTCAGAACCTCGCTCACCAATCTCAGAAGCTCGCTGGAGAGTCTCAGAACCTCGCGCATGAGTTCTAGAACCTCGTTTATCAGCCTCGGAACTTGACCCGCGAGTCTCAGCACCTCATTCACCAATCCCAGAACCTCACTGGAGAGTCTTGAAACCTCGTCACCGAGTCTCAGAACCTGATCGTCGAGTCTCAGAACCTCGTGCGTGAGTCTCGGAGCCTCGTGCGACGCAGCAAGCAGATGCTACGTCTAGTTCGGCCACTCCTCGACCGCTTCGTCCTTGGTGTTGGTGTTGCGCGACGGCGTCTCTCGGACGAACTTCAGATGGACGGAGCGCTGCTGTTCCCCGTCTGCTGCGATCGCCATGATCGGATAGTCGATCAAGCCGTCCTGGAAGGACATCTGGAAGCGGAAGCTGCCGTCGGGCGCAAGCTGAATCGGCTGCCCGCCGATGTAGACCGTCGCATCCGGCTCGGTTGCCCCGTAGATAATTAGCTCAGCATCGGCCACCAACCAGAACTGGCGCGGACGAATCGGCGGCTGCGAAGCCCAGAGGCCCACCCCCGACATGCCCACCCCCGACATGGTGTAGCCCACACCTGACATCGTGTACCCCAAACCTATGCCTGAAGCTGTGTAACCGACACCCGACATCGTGTAGCCCAGACCTACGCCTGAAGCTGTGTAGCCCACACCTGATATCGTGTAGCCCAGACCCATACCTGAGGCGGTCAGACCCACTCCCGAAGCCGTGTAGCCCAAGCCCAAGCCCGACATTGTGTAGCCGACGCCCGACATTGTGTAGCCCAGACCCAGACCTGAGGCCGTGTACTCGAGGCCCACGCCTGAAGCCGTTAGGCCAACCCCCGAAGCGGTCAGACCCACTCCCGAGGCCGTTAGCCCCATGCCTGAGGCCGTCAGACCCATGCCCGAAGCGGTCAGACCGACGCCTGAAGCAGTCAGACCCACTCCCGAGGCTGTGTAGCCCAGACCGACACCCGAGGCTAGAGCATAGGAACTCTCCGCCGTCTGCTGCATTGAGCCGAACAGAGAACCGGCGACCCGCAGCGCTTCCGTAGACCGCGCCAGCCCAAAGACCTGGTCGTAGATCGCATTGCCCGTCGCCATACGCCTGCCTGGCGGCACCAGGCTCAGGAAAGTCTTACCCCGTAGATCCTCCTGCCAAGAGACCGAGATGAACTGGTCCTCAAACCAGTCCGAGGGATAGACCGGCGGGATCCGGGTGGGGGCCGACCGTGCCAGCAGCAACCAACGCCCATCGCCTGTGACGTAGCCAATTTCAGTCACATAGTCGCGGTCACTCACCGGCACCGGGAGATGCCAATTGCGCGCCGTCTCCTCGCATTCATACTGCTGAACGCTGTGAGAACTCTGGTAATTCAGATCAATATCGGTGACATCGTAGAACCGCAGCGCCAGTTGAACCCCGCCCTGCAGACGCAACGCTTCCTTGTGTTCATTCGGCGCGTCCCAATAGGCATAGGCCCACTGAGGATCGCGAGGCAATAGCACAATCCGGCTCTCGCCATAGCCCTCTGGCAAGTCGGCGAGCCCCTCATCCACCGATGCCAGCGCTGCCCTTGCCCGGTCGCCCTGCCCGACATCGTACTTAGCCGCCTCTACATCCGATTGCGCCCGTCCACTGGAAAAGGCCGACCAGACCGTCGCGCCCGCGCCCGCCGCCGAAGACGCCGCCTCAACGGGATTGAGTCCTAACTCGGTTGGCTCTGCCCCACCGGACGCCGCCACAGTCGCGTCCTCTGTCTGATCAAATGCTGTCTGGGCCGTGCCCTCTGTCAAATCAGCTGCCTCTGCCACTTCAGTTGTGCCCTCCACTAAATCAGCTGGTTCGGTTGCACCCTGTCTGAATCCGGCCCCCCTGCTATCGCCAGATCTGAGCTGCGCCGCCCGATCAAAACTGGCCTGGGCCTCAGCCGATCGTCCCAAGCTGGTCAGGACGCCGCCGCGATTGAACCAGGCTTGGGGCTCCTCCGGCCTCAACTCGAGGGCCTGATCCAAGCTGGCCAGCGCCTCCTCCGGCCGCCCCAAGCCCACCAGCACATTGCCCCGACCCAGCCAGGCCCGCATTGCCAACGCCGCGCCACCGCCTGCCACCGCTCCTACCAGCAGGGGAACCGGCTGAGCCGCGTTGAGTTCAATTGCCCGCTCGAAGCTAGCCAGGGCTTGCTCACGACGGCCCAAACCTGCCAACGTGTCTCCCTGAGCAGTCCAGGCCTCGGCGAAATCTGGCTTGATCTCAAGGGCTCGCTCAAAGCTGAGCAGCGCTTCCTGCGGTCGGTTCAAGCTCATCAGCGCATTGCCTCGGATGAACCAAGCTCGATAGTCCCTGGGCTGAAGTTCGACCGCCCGGTCAAAACTGGCCAGCGCTTCCGCGTAGCGGCCCGAGTTAGCCAGCGCGGTCGCCTGGCCGTAAACAGCTGGATAGTCCCCAGCTGAACGAGTCGGGGCTTCTGTCCCCGAGGTCGCTGCCAATGTCACAGCCCCGGCGGCTGAGGTCGCACCATTCGCAGCGGACGGTCCTGAGGTTGGATTGGCAGCAGTCGCGGGTGCTGGGCTCGCTGTTGGCAGATCTGTTGGCAGATCATCAGAAGTTGGCTGCCCTGCGACTTCGGGCTGCGCAGTCGCTGACCGACGCCCCTTGAGCACTCTCCAGAGCAAAAAACCCAAAAGCGGCAGCAGTAGCAGCCACCAAAGCCAGGACAGTCCGCCTCGCTCTGACGCCCCGGCCATCGCCCCATCCCCCGGGAACGCTTGCGCAACTGGCTGGCCCTGCAGGTTCCACCGCTGAACCGTCCGGTCTGCCCCGCCCGTGACAATAGTTTGACCGTCAGGGCTGAAGGCCAGTGAACCGACCGCCGCCGCTAGACCCTTAAATGGCTGTCCCACCGGCTGGCCCTGGAGATCCCACAGCCTGACCATGCCGTCATTGCCGCCAGTGGCGAGGGTTTGGCCATCGGGGCTGAAGGCTAACGAACCAATGGCGGTCTCCAGAGCCTTGAACGGCTGTCCCACTGGCTGTCCCTGGAGATCCCACCGCTGCACCATGCCGTCATTGCCGCCAGTGGCGAGGGTTTGGCCATCGGCGCTAAAGGCCAGCGAACTCACAGCGCCCTCCTGGGCCTTGAACGGTTGGCCAATGGGGTCGCCCTGGAGATCCCACCGCTGCACTATGCCGTCGACACTGCCGATGACCAGAGTTTGGCCATCGGGGCTGAAGGCCACAGGCTCAGCATTGGCAGGTACGCTCGCTCCCGGCGTCGCCTCAGCTGCGGTCTCAGTGGCGATTTCCTCCGCTTCTTGCGCCCTGGCGGCTGCCATGGCCTGCTGTCCAGGCGCAGAAGTGACTAGGCCCAGAAAACCGGCCACCGCCGGGCTGGGCGTTCCTCTATAGACGTAAACTAGCGGTTGCGAGAAAGGATAGCGGCGATCATCCGGCAGGGTCTGGTGCATGGGCACGATCTGCACACTGTTCTGTCCCAGCACTTGACTGGCAATGGCATAGCCCACGCCGTCATCGCCTAGCGCCTGGATTACCTCGGCGGTGCCATCGGCTGCAACCGGGTTAGCCGTTGCACCGGTGGTAAACGGAGCCACCTTGAAGACTGGGTAGCTGCGAAACGCCTGACGCGTGTCACTGCTCTGCGGGCGGTCGATGAACCGAATGGGCCTCGACGCACCCCCAACCTGCGACCAGTTGGTGATTTCACCTCGGAAGATCCGGGCGAATTGTTCGAAGCTCAAATTGCCCCGAAACGGATTGTTGGGCCCGATAATGATCGCGATCTTCTCGCGACGCACCGGTACCTGAATCAACCCCTGGGCCTGCTCCTCCGGGGTCAGAGAGCGACCGATTGCAGCCAGATCAATCTGTCCATCAAGCAGCGCCTTGAGCGCTGCACTGGTTCCCCCTGAAGCCAGCTCGACACGGGTGCCAGCAAACCGTTGTTCGTAACGCTGTTTGAGCGCTTCATTGATGACCGCCATGCTACTGGAGCCATCAATGCGTACTGTCGAGCCGCTGGGCACCGCTTTGGGCAGTGCAAAGGCTGGAGGGGAGACAGGAGCTTGAGCCAGCGCAGCATTGGCCACGACCAGCGGCACTGCCAAAGGAGGCGCAGCCAGGGCGACCAGCAAGGCCAAGGTGGTGACTGAAATATCCTTTTTTCGTTGCAGCATAAAAAGAGATAACGGGCTGACCAGCCCAACTCGGTATGAACGTCTTGAACAGCGATTGGAAGCGAGTGCAAGCGTCTTAGGCTTCTGCCAATAGCGCGATCGTCAGCAAACCTCTGCGTTCAGATTTTTTTCAAGATCCTTCAATAATCTTAAAGAAACCTGAAAACCTGACAGCGGTCAATGCCCTTTCAAGCCAGATTTTGGGCGATCCCACGCAGTTGTGGTGCCCCTGGGGATCAAAATCCTTATTTTTGTCAAAAATTCATGACATTGAGATCGCAGTGGCCGTGGGTCTCTAGGGCTTTGCCACGCTCACTGGTATGTTGCCCGCTAGGTCGAAGGCGGCGTGAACTGCCTTCAGCGACATCGGGCCGTGTTCTTCTGCAACCACGCAGCTGATCTTGATTTCGGAGGTGGCAATCATCTCGATGTTGATCTGCGCCTGGGCTAGCGCTGCGAACATGCGCGCCGCCACACCCGGCTGACCGACCATGCCTGTACCCACGATGCTGACCTTGGCAATGCCTTTGTCCAAGACCACCGAGCCGCAGCTGAGACTCTGGGCGACCTGCTCCAGGCTGCTGCGGGCGGCTTCGGCGTCCACCTGTGAGACGGTGAAGGCGATGTCGTTGGTGATCACGCCGTTGATCAACTTGCCGCGCTGCGACTGGATGATCATGTCCACGCTGACCCCCTGTGCTGCCAGCGATTGGAACAGATGTGCCGCCATGCCGGGGCGGTCGGGCACCTGTCGGATCGCCAGGCGTGCCTGGTTGACATCCAGCGCCACACCGCGCACGGGCGGCGCGCTGACCAGCGGCATTGGCGTGGTGACATCTAGCCGGGCGGCGGAGCTTGCGATCTCGAAGCCTCGGCAGAGGTGGTCAATCGCCCGCTGGCTGTCGGCGGCGGCGACGATGCAGCTGACCTTGACCTCGGAGGTGGAGATCAGTTGGATATTGACGCCTGCCTCGGCCAGTTGGGCGAACATCTGAGCCGCGATGCCTGGTCGCCCGATCATGCCTGCACCCGCCACGCTGATCTTGGCAACCTGCGGGTCGATCAGCACTTCTGAGCAGCCCAGCTCCAAGCCGATCCGTCGGGCCAAGGTCTCGGCCTCTGGCAAAGTCTGCCGACGCACGGTGAAGGCGATGTCGTTGTGTCCGGCTTGCCTGTCGGTCTCCGCCTGCTGGATGGACTGGATGATCAGGTCTACATCTAGCCCTACGCGGGCTAGCTCGCCAAACAGGTGTGCGGCGATCCCTGGCCGGTCGGGCACGCGCAGTAGCGCGATTTTGGCTTGGTCGATATCGATGCTGATGCCATCGACGGGACGGGCGATTTCTAGGCCTTCTAGAGGGCGGGGCGGGCGGGGCGGCGAGAGCACTGCTGTGCCGGGCTCATCGGTCCAGCTGGAGCGCACCACCAACTTCACGCCGTAATTGCGGGCGATTTCTACGGCGCGCGGGTGCAGGACCTTGGCCCCCAGGCTGGCCAGCTCCAGCATCTCGTCGCAGGTGATCTCCGCCAGCAGGCGGGCGTTCTCGACCAGTCGTGGATCGGTGGTGAGGATGCCGGGGACGTCGGTGTAAATTTCGCAGACGTCGGCCCGCAGCGCCGCTGCTAGGGCCACCGCTGAGGTATCTGAGCCGCCCCGCCCCAAGGTGGTCACCTCCAGGTCTTCGGTGTTGGAGATGCCCTGGAAGCCGGCCACGACTACGACCTGACCCTGGGCCAAATGGCGTTGCAGCCGCTCGGTTTCGATGCGCAGAATGCGGGCGCGGGTGTGGACGCTTTCGGTGACGATGCCCACCTGGGCTCCGGTCAGGGAGATGGCGCTCTGGCCCAAATGTTGCAAGGCCATGCTCAGCAGGGCGATGCTGACCTGCTCGCCAGTGGACAGCAGCATGTCCATCTCGCGACGGCTGGGGTGGGAGGTGATTTCAGCGGCTAACTTGATCAGCGTATCGGTGGTTTTGCCCATGGCGGAGACGACCACCACCACTGAATTCTGCTCTTGCCCGGCTCGGACGGTTTCGACAATTCGCTGGGCCACTGCCCGGATTCGCTCTACGGAACCGACTGAGCTGCCACCGTACTTCTGAACAATTAGCGCCATACTCTAAAACTCTGCAAACTTGCCCTCGAGATTTGCTCTCGAGTGCCAGTCTCCTAAGTTAGCAGACGGTCAGAATCCCGCCCGATGGGGAAACCGGCTGCTTCATAGAACTTGATGCGAGGGGTTTGAACCGAATGGCACTGAGGTATGGCACTGAGGTAGGGAAGGTGTAGCGGGTTGCAGAGAACCCGGAAATGGGGGGGGGGGGGGGCGCGCCCGCCCCCCCGGGCGGGGGGGCGCGCGGCCCCGGCCCCCCCCGCCCCCCCGGGGGGCGGGTGGTGGTTGGTGGGGTTGGTTGGGGGGGTGCGGGCGATTCCAGATATCGAATTGGAGCCGATC
>JANNOU010000113.1:0-29159 GCA_031399305.1 Leptolyngbya sp. SOY_34_metabat_272 | reverse complement strand
GCCGCCGACCCACACCTGGCAGCGCAGCTTGGGCCGTTGCAGGAGGCTGACTTCCGCTATGATGGCCCGACTCCCCAGTCGCGCGAAACAGGTCTTGTGATGCTGGCAGACTCCTGTGAAGCGGCGCTGCGCTCGCTGAAGGACGCCAGCGATGAGGAGGCGCTGGGCATGGTCAACAAGATCCTCAAAGCTCGCTGGCAGGACAACCAACTGGTCGATTCCGGTCTCAAGCGAGAGGAAATGTCCCGCATCGCGGCTGTCTTCGTGCGCGTTTGGCGACAACACAATCACCAGCGCATTCGTTATCCCAGCGCCTGTCTCCCCACCTCCAAAGCTTAGGCCGTACCGACCCCGCAGTGTGGTTGCATAGAGAGATAACTAACCGATGCGCCAACCTTGGGGATGCCGTTTATGGTTATGCGCAGACAGCTCATCGTCTTGGGAGTGTTGTTGCTTACTCTGCTTTGGGGGCCACCAGTTTGCGCAGCGGCGCTCTCACCAGCGGAGGCAACGGTGCGGCTCGAAACCATCGTGGCTCAGATGCGCCGCCTGCGCTTTTGCAGTCGTGATAGCTGCCGTTACCGAGAGCTCTCTTACAGTCTCTCGGCTCGCCCTGACGGGGCCTACCAAGCCAGTATCAATGCGGTGATCGACCGCCCATCCACGGTGATCGACACTGGTCGCTATGAATTGGTTCTGAGCGATGGGCGCTGGCAACTGGTCGGTGGCGAAGAGCTTACCGATGTCTCCTCGTTTAACTTTCAGGGTGATCGCTACGAAATCGAGAGCGTTTACAGTAATCGCAGCGCCACTGGGCGTCTGACCCCTGAGCGAGCCGACAGCAACATTCTCTCTGGCTACCGTGCCCTTTACTACGAGGTGCTGCAAAACGGTATTGAGCGTCTTCAGTCGCCCTACAGCTCTTCTGCGAACACTGAGTCAGTCGCTGATGAGGTAAACCCGTCAGACAGCGGCTAGGTTCCCCGGCAAGCCGATTCACTAGACTTAAACGAGATCCGTTGCAGTTCGGGCATAGCAAAGGGAGGCACAGGTGAGCGTCGAGAATGAGTCGGCGATCCGGTCGTGACGGGGCAAAAGATGCGGTTGAGGCAAAGAGGTGCAGTCGGCGGCAGGGAGGGCTCTGGGCAGAGGGGACGGCCGTGGCTAGGGCTGTTGCTGGCGGCCGGGCTGAGTGCCTGTAGCCGCTCGCCCACGCCAGTCGTGTCAACTTCATCACCCATGGCTCGCCCTGAGCGCCTGGTGCTGGGAGACATTCGTACCGACGGCTCCGGTGCAGTTGCCACGCTCACCCAATCGATTGCAGTAGAGTTCCAGCGTGAATACTCAGATACCCGCGTGACGGTCGAGCGAGGGGGGACTGAGGCGGCGTTTAGAAAACTCTGCGCAGGCAAGGTAGATCTTGTGAACGCTTCGCGTCCGGCCAATGCTCAGGAGACTGAAACCTGCAGGCAATCGGGGAGGGAATTGGCCCGCTGGCCGGTTGCAGTTGAGCGCTTGGCGGTTGTTGTCAATCGACAAAACAGCCAGATGCGCTGTTTGAGCCTGGCCCAGCTCCAGCGCATCTGGAGACCAGAGGCGCAAGGCAAGCTCACGAATTGGCAACAAGTGGATCCTACCTTTGCCAAACGCCCGCTCCAGTTGTACGGTGCTGGTCCGGACGCTGACTCCTTCCGCCAGTTCACTGTCGCGATCAATGGCCAAGCGGGTCTCAGCCGAACCGACTACCAGCCCAGGCGGGATGCGCGGGGCGTCGCGCAGGCGGTGGCAGCGGAGCTGGGAGCACTGGGCTATCTGCCCTTTGCCGAGTTCGAGCGATATCAGCAGCAGCTGAGCTTGGTGCAGGTGCAGCGTGAGCCTTGCATGACCCCAACGCCATCATCCCCCCGCCCCGACGACCCGCTCTCCAGGCCGTTGTTCCTCTACACCGATCGTCAGGTTTTGCAGACCCAGCCCCAAGTCAAGGTCTTCGTAGATTACTACCTAAAACAAGGGCCGCTTATCGCGAAGCGCCTCGGCTATTTTGAGGTTACTAATCAGGATTCAGTCAGGTTTTGAAGGTAAATTGTTCCGCTCGAATCCATCCATGTTCTAAGATTGGGTCAAGAGAAATTGTGAGGCGGTTGCCTCTAACAATTTGGTCCAGGGTGGAACCTCTGAAGTTCAGAGTCTTTAGGAATCTGCACCTACTACTAGAGGCCTATATTTCTGCCTCTTAACCTATTCTTAGTCTCGTCTTCACCCCGAGGCAGTATATTCTGAGGCGCTTGCCGGAAATAGTACCCAACGGATTCACTATCATGCTCTCTAAACTTCAATCAAGTCGTCGGCTTCTCTTGAGTTCCCTGCTTGTCATTACCCTCGGTGCCGTGTCTTGTACCCCCTCTCCTGCAGGCGGCGGCGGTACGGCTGCTGGTGGGGACACCCCTGCCGCTACGGATGTAACAGGGGCAGTGAACATTGATGGTTCTAGCACGGTCTACCCCATCAGTCAGGCGATGGCCGAAGAGTTTCAGGGCGCTAACCCCAACGCTCAAGTGAGCGTTGCGTTCAGTGGAACTGGCGGTGGCATGAAGAAGTTCTGCGCTGGCGAGATTGACGTCGCCGACGCTTCGCGTGCCATCAAGCAAGAAGAGATTGATGCTTGTACTAAGGCTGGAATTGAGTTCATTGAGCTACCAGTAGCACTGGACGGCCTAGCGGTGGTGGTCAATCCCCAGAACACTTGGGCGAAGTGCTTGACGGTGGCAGAACTCAAGAAGATCTGGGAACCCGCTGCCACGGGCAAAGTCACCAACTGGAATCAGGTTCGGCCTGATTTCCCGGATGCGCCAATCAAGCTCTACTCTCCTGGTACAGATTCTGGGACCTTCGAGTATTTCACCGAGGCGATCAACGAGGAAGCCAAGGCTAGCCGGACTGATATCACGCCCAGTGAGGACGATAACGTCTTGGTCCAAGGAGTTTCGGGTGACCCGAATGCAATGGGTTATTTCGGTGTCGCTTACTTTGAGGAAAACCAGGACAAGCTGAAGCTAGTCGAGGTCGAGAACCCCGAGACCAAGGAGTGCAAAGCGCCAATCCCGCTCGACAATGTCATTGACGGCACCTATTCACCGCTCTCTCGTCCACTGTTCATCTATGTCAGCAAGAAGGCGATGGATGAAAAGCCAGCGGTTAAGGCGTTTGTGGATTTCTACCTGAATAATCCCACAGAAATCGTAAAGAGCACGGGCTACGTCGAATTGCCTGCAGAAGCCTATACCAAGGCCCAGGAAAGAGTTTCTGCTGGCAAGACAGGCTCTACATTCAAGGATGCAAAACCCGGTGAGACCATCACCGATATCCTAGGCCGCGAAGCGGCAGGCAGCTAGGGCTAATGAACAGCGGGAGCTATCAACTCAGTCTTGATTGAAGCTCCCGCTGTCCATGTTGTTGCTGTATCCTGAGTTCCTTAGCTTGCTTCAGCTGTCCACACGCCATTCATGCCCATGCAGACTCCAGATACGCTGCCTTACCCCAGTCAAGATTTTGCTCAATCGCTGCAAAAGAAGCGCTCCCGAAATCTTCAGGAGACAGTCATTGCAGTCGTCCTATTGTGCTGTGCGCTGGTCTCGATTCTGACCACTTTCGGCATCGTTGCAGTGATCTTCGAGGTAACTGCTGAATTTTTCCAGGAAGTCTCATTCCAGGAGTTCTTTCTGGACACTCGCTGGACGCCCTTGTTTGCAGATCAGCATTTTGGAATTTGGCCCCTGATTAACGGCACGGTGCTGATCGCAGGCATCGCTATGTTGGTTGCGGTGCCGCTGGGCTTGGCTTCTGCCGTTTATTTAAGTGAGTACGCGCCGCCCAAGCTAGGTTCAGTGCTGCGTCCGGCACTGGAATTGCTAGCAGGCGTGCCGACAGTTGTGTTCGGCTATTTTGCGCTGCTGTTTGTAACACCCCTGTTGCGGCTGTTCCTACCCCTTGAGATTTTCAATGCGCTGAGTGCTGGCCTGGTGATGGGAGTGATGATCATTCCTACGATCGGCTCGATCAGCCTGGATGCGCTGCAAGCCGTGCCACGTTCGCTGCGGGAAGCGGGCTATGGACTGGGGGCAACCAAAATGGAAGTGGTGACCAAAATCATCTTTCCCTCTGCTATCTCTGGCGTTCTGGCTTCGATTATCCTGGGCATTTCTAGAGCGGTGGGAGAAACGATGATTGTGGTGATTGCCGCCGGGCAACAGCCGAGGTTGACTCTCAATCCCCTAGAATCGATCGCAACTATGACGGCGTTTATTGCTCAGGTGGCAGGTGGCGACAGCCCGCGCGATAGCATCGGCTATAAAACGCTGTACGCCGTGGGTGCGGTTCTGTTCTTGATGACTCTGGTCCTCAACATTGTGAGCAACTGGATTGCTCGGCGCTTTAGAGAGGTTTACGACTAACGGCTATGGCTATTTCTCTGCCAGAAGATTCGCCCCAGAGCTTTGCTGCACCCAATTTTGCCCCGCGTACCCAGGAGCGGCAAAGTTTGGGCAAAGTGTTCGAGATCGTCTGCTTGGTCTGCCTGTTGATTGGCCTGTTGGTCTTGGCATTGTTGCTATTTGACGTGATCAAAGACGGCTTCGTCAGGATGCTACAACCGGGATTTTTTACGGGCAACCCATCGCGTCTGGCCAACAGGGCGGGGCTGCGCCCGGCTCTGTTGGGCAGCATTTGGCTGGGTGCTTTGATCCTGTTGATTTCGGTGCCAATTGGCGTGGGAGCAGCCTTGTACCTCGAAGAATATGCTCCGAAAAACCGTTGGACCAACTTGATTGAGATCAATATTTCAAATTTGGCGGGCGTGCCCTCCATTGTTTACGGTCTGTTGGGTCTGGGCATTTTCAACGGGCTGTTTCGGTTGGGGCCAGTTCTGCTTTCGGGTGCTCTAACCCTGTCATTGCTGGCGCTGCCTTTGATTATTGTTGCGTCGAGGGAAGCGATTCGAGCCGTCCCCCCATCGTTGCGGCAGGCATCCTATGGCTTGGGAGCGACAAGATGGCAGACGGTCAGCAATCATGTCCTGCCCTATGCGGTTCCAGGCATCTTGACCGGTGTGATCATCTCGGTTTCACGGGCGATTGGTGAGACCGCACCGCTGATCGTGATTGGAGCGGTGGGCTTCACTGCTGCTAATCCCGACTTGCTCAGTCGGTTCATGGCTCTGCCCATCTTGATTTACGATTGGGTCAGCCGCCCTCAAATTGATTTCAAGTACGCGTCAGCTGCGGGCATTATCGTCCTGATGCTGTTAATTTTGGCCTTGAATGGAACTGCCATCTACGTCCGCAATCGGTTCTCAGTTTTTAAGTAAGTAAGCTGTTGTCAGCTTACTTATGCTTGAAAATCGTGCCCTTTATGAATGTCTAGGCGACAGAAGAGTATGCAATCCACCAGTCAAACCTCCAGCTCTCAGAGCACCGCAATTCTCGAAGCCAAGGATGTCAACGTCTATTACGGCAGTTTCCTGGCGGTCCACGATGTGGATCTCCCGATCGCTCGCAATCAAATCACCTCCTTCATTGGCCCCTCGGGCTGTGGCAAGAGCACGCTTCTACGCTGCTTCAACCGCCTGAACGATCTGGTGGTCGGGGCGAGGGTGGAAGGCTCGATCACCTACCACGGCCAAAACCTCTATGACGCCTCGATCGACGCGGTCGAAGTGCGTCGTCGCATTGGTATGGTTTTCCAGAAGCCGAACCCCTTCCCCAAGTCGATCTACGAGAACATCGCCTTCGGCCCCCGCATCAACGGCTTCAAGGGCAACACGGACGAATTGGTCGAACGCTCGCTGAAGCAGTCGGCGCTGTGGGATGAGGTCAAGGACAAACTCAAGGAAAGCGGCTTGGCCCTCTCGGGTGGCCAGCAGCAGCGTCTGTGCATCGCGCGGGCAATCGCCGTGGAGCCGGAGGTGATCTTGATGGACGAGCCCTGCTCGGCGCTGGACCCGATTTCTACATTGCGCATTGAAGAGCTGCTTCAGGACCTCAAAGAGCGTTTCACAATCATTATCGTCACCCACAACATGCAGCAGGCATCGCGCGTGTCGGACACGACCGCGTTTTTCAACACCGAGCTGAATGAGAAGGGGCAACGTCGCGGCAAGTTGGTGGAATTTGACCGGACTGAGGTGATCTTCAACAACCCAGCTCAGAAATCTACCCAGGAGTACGTCAGCGGTCGCTTCGGCTAGAGCTAGCGGCGCACGAAGGTGAGGGTGGCGGCCTGCTTGCTTCGGGAAATGGCGGTAAAGTGAGAACAGAAATGCGCTTCTCTTGTCGCTGAATGCCTGTCTATGCTCAAAAGCACCACCCGTCACGTCCACATTTTTGCGGCGGTCGTCGAGAACAGTGAGCTCCAGCCCAGCGAGGATGTCCTGACCTTGGACATCGATCCTGACAACGAATTCAACTGGAATGATGACGCGCTCCAAAAGGTCTACCGCAAATTCGACGAGCTGGTCGAAAATTACTCAGATGCGGAGCTTACTGACTACAATCTGCGCCGCATCGGCTCCGATCTAGAGCACTTTATCCGTTCGCTGCTGCAAGCGGGCGAAATCAGCTACAACCTCAATAGCCGTGTGCTCAACTACAGCATGGGCCGTCCTCAGGTCATCCTGGAGGCAGGACCCTCGTCGGCATCCTGAGCGCCTAAATCTGAGCTATCTGGAGGATGGTTATGCCAGAGGAAGAAACCGTTTCGCCAAGCCCTGAAGGGACGCCCGTGCCAGACGCTGAGAGCCCCCCTGAGCCCGAGGCTGAGGCTCAGGCCCCCGAGGCGAGTGCTGAAGGCGAGCCTGCGCCCAAGCCCAAGGCTGCTCGCCCGCCCAAGGAGCCCAAAGAGCCCAAGGAAGTAGTGGCAGCAGGCGCTGAAGGCGAGGCGGCAGCCAAGCCCAAGGCTGCACGGGTTGCCAAAGAAAAACCGCCCGCGCCTGAGGCCAAGCCCTTTCCCGAGTTTATCGCCCAGGAGTATCTGCCCGGCCTCACCAAGGCGTTTGCGGCGCGCGGCGTCTCGGACCTCAGCCTGAGCTTCGAGAACAGCCAGGTCACCGGCAAATGGATGGGCGGTCGCCGTCAGTTCACGGTTTACTTCACCAAGCCGGACATCGACGCTCAGAAAGCTTTCTCCTGCTCCCAGGACGCCCCTCCCAGCACGATTGAGCCGTTTTTAATCGACGAGCGCAAAGCCCCTCTCGACTTGCTGGTGTTCAGGGTCATCCAGCGCCTCAACGCCGAGAAGTGGTTTGCGCCCAACTGAGCCTGACGCTGCGAGCTTCGAGTTCTGGGGCTGAAATCCCAGGTTTGGACCTTAGAGCGCCGAGTGTCAAGCTCGGCGTTCCGAGTTTTGGGGCTGAAATTCTAGGATTTTGGCTTGGAGCGCCGAGTACCAAACTCGGAGGGTCGAGCTTGGTGCTCGAAGCTCCGAGCCGCAGGCCTAGTGTGCCGAGCCAAGCGGTCAAATGCCTGAGCTTGGAGCCTGGCTCGCTGAGTTTTAGGCTGCGATTCCCCCCAGTTCGGGGGGCAGGGCCACTGGCGACGCGATAGAGTTTTACAGGCAAAACCTCGAAGCACGGCCATGAGTCTCAGGCGACGTCAGTTTCTGATTTTGAGTGGGCTCGCGGGTGGGTTTGGCTTCTCCACACTGGTCAAAGGCTGCGGCCTGAGCGCGGGCTCCAATGCCCCGACCCCCCCATCGCCGGTTGCCGTTGAGGCTCCTGCCACGCCCACTAGCCCGCCCTTGCTCGATCCCTCGCCTGCCCCCCAAGGCTTATTCGCGCCACCTCGGGGCGACGTGCGGCTAGTGGTTATAAGCGACATGAATAGCCAATATGGCTCGACCACCTACGAACCCGAGGTGCTCAAGGCGATCGAACTGATCCCTGCCTGGAAGCCGGATTTAGTGATCGAGAGTGGCGATATGGTCGGCGGTCAATATCCCTCACTCAGCCAGGACCAGCTCCAGGCGATGTGGACTGCGTTCGATCAAACTGCCGCCGCGCCTCTGCGCCGAGCCAAGCTGCCCTACGGTTTTACCTTGGGCAACCACGATGCCTCAGGAGCCCGGTCGATTGGCGGTAAGTTTTTGTTCGCCAAAGAGCGAGCAATGGCCGCCGCCTTCTGGCGCGATCCCCAACACGATCCGGGCGTTCAATTTGTCGATCGCGGCGATTTTCCCTTCTATTACAGCTTCCAGCAGAATGACATTTTCTATCTGGTCTGGGACGCTTCGACCTCCAAGATCCCAGATGCACAATTGGCCTGGGCAGACCAAAGTCTGGCGAGCGCAACCGCACAACAGGCCAAGCTCCGCATTGTGATCGGGCATCTGCCGCTCTACGCCGTTGCCATCGGGCGCAATGAACTGGGAGAAGTCGTCTCCGACGCCGACCAGGTGCGCGCACTGCTGGAGCGCCATCGGGTTCACACTTACATCAGTGGCCACCATCACGCCTACTACCCAGGCTATCGAGGCAAATTGCAACTGTTGCACTCGGGAGCCTTGGGCAGCGGCCCTCGCCCGCTCCTCGACGCCCAATTGCCCATTGAGAAAACCCTCACCGTGGTGGATATCAACCTAGACTCAGCAGACACCCTCTATACCACCTACAACATGACCAGCCTGGCGGTGGTAGACCATCGCAAACTGCCCCGGATCATTGTGGGGGCAAACGGTCTAGTCCTGCGTCGAGATGTGCAGTGGGAGGAATTAACCGCCGCAGAGAAAGCCCTATGCAATCACCCCAACCCTGAATGGTGCAGCCCCGCCTAACCACCTAGCGCACCTAGCGCTAGCGAACGCTACGACGCGTCACCCAGCGCGCGAGCACACCAGTAATCAAAACTAGGATCACCAGCACGAGCGCGGCAGCCCAAGCCAGAGATCGCTGGTTTTCAAAGGGAGAACGGGCAAAGTCGTAGATCAACACTGCCAGTGAAGGGGTGGGGTCAAGCCAGCCCGTGGGCCAAAACTGCGTGGACAAAGCCGTAAACAGCAGCGGTGCAGTTTCGCCTGCCGCCCGTGCAATCGCCAGCATCATGCCCGTCACAATCGCGGGAGCCGCAGCGGGTAAGACCACGCCAGCCACCGTTTGGAACTGAGTTGCCCCCAGCGCCACTGCCGCCTGGCGCAGCTCTGATGGCACCAGCCTCAGCGCGTCTTCGGCGGTGCGCACAATCATGGGCAGCATCAAGATCGACAGCGCAAAGCCACCAGCCACCGCTGAGAACTTGCCCGTCGCCACCACCACCACCCCGTACGCAAACATCCCCACGACAATCGAAGGAACGCCGCTCAGAACCTGAGTGGCTAAGCGCAGCCAACTGGCCAGCGACTGATCGGCGCTAAATTCTGCGAGATAGAGCGCTGCCAAAATTCCCAATGGCAGACTGAGCAAGCTGGCTATCGCCACTAGGAGCAGCGTGCCCACCACCGCAGGGCCAAAGCCGCCGCCCTCGACCAGCGGCGGTGGCGGCAATTCAATCAAGATGCGCCAGTGCAATCGGCCGACGCCTTGGCTAACGAGGTAGCTCAACAAGGCCAGTAACGGCAGCAGCGTCATCGCCGCACAACCATAGAGCAGTGCCGACATCACCAGCCCAAACAGAGTTCGAGGTGCCAGCAGCGTCCGCCTCAGACCGCCCCCTGGACTCTGGGCGGACCCCGCGTCTTGAGAATTGACCATCCGCTCCTCCCCGCTTCAGGAATCGCCTATTGCTAGGGTTACTTACTGTCGCCGACCCACCAGCAGTTCGGCCAACCCATTGATCGCCAAGGTCAGACCGAACAGAATCAAAGCGGTGTACATCAGCGCCGCAATGTGCAGACCACTGGCCTCAGCAAATTGGTTGGCGATCAGCGAAGCAATCGTATTCGCCGTTGCCAAAATTGAGAAGTTAAGGCGATTAGCGCTGCCTATAACCATTGTGACCGCCATCGTCTCACTCATCGCCCGCCCCAACGCCAGCAGAACCGCCCCCAAAATACTCGACCCCGCAACCGGCAGTACCAGGTTCAAGATCGTCTCCCAGCGCGTCGCCCCCAAGGCTAGGGCTGCCATGCGCCACTCGTCAGGCACCGCGCGCAACGCATGGCGGGAGACCGCCGCAATCGTCGGCAAAATCATGATCGCCAAGATCACGCCCGCAGGCAGCATTCCCGGCCCGCTGGGGGGGGTACTGAAAATTGGCAACCAGCCCAGATAGGTATGGAGCCAGGTTCCCAAAGGCTTCAGCAGCGGCACCAACACAAAAATGCCCCACAGGCCATACACCACACTGGGAATCGCCGCCAGCAGCTCCACCAGCAGAGCCAGTAGGCTCTGAAGCGGTCGCGGTAAAAAGTCCTCGCTCAGCAACAGCGCGACGCCAATTCCTGCCAGCACAGCCAGGAGTAACCCGATCAGCGAGCTGACCAAGGTCCCATAAATTTGGGGCAGCGCTCCATAGATATCTTTGACCGGATTCCATCTTGTGGCAATCAGGAATCCCGCCGCGTATTGCTGGATCGCAGGCATCGCCTCAAGACCAATCTCAACTGCGATCCACAGCAGAATCGCCGCGACGCCCAGTGCCGCAATCAACGTCAGTTTCACAAATCCCTGATCCAGGGTTCGCGCCGTACTGGATCGCGATTGAAACGTCGTTTCAGAACCTGGTGATTCCAACTTACTGAGTGAGTTTTTCAACGGCAGCCTCAACTCTAGTAACCAGAGCTGGAGACAGAGGAATATAGCCCAATTCTTCGCTATATTTCTGACCCTCAGTTAAGCCCCATTTAAGCAAATTCGCCAGGGCTTTTGCTTTTTCAGGATCGTCGTATTTCTGATAAGCTAATAGCCAAGTGTAGGTCACAATCGGATAGGATTGTGCTCCCTCAGGATCAGGAACGAATCCCAGAAAGCTATCGGGGAGTTCTACTTCTGCGAGTGCTTTAGTGGTCGATTCGGGATTGGCTTCAATGTAGCTGCCCGCGCGATTTTCTAGGGCTGCTGTGGCGATCTTATTCTGCTTAGCATAGACGTACTCGATGTAGCCAATCGCTCCTTCAGTGAGCAAGATTTGAGCCGTGACCCCTTCATTTCCCTTCGTGCCTGTTCCGACTGGCCATTCGATTGAGGTGCCGCTGCTGGGGCCGTTTTCCCACCGGGGATTGATAGCGCTTAGGTGCTGGGTAAAAATCGCCGTCGTTCCACTGCCATCCGCGCGATATACCACATTGATCGCTTGATTAGGCAAACCCACACCAGGATTAGTCTGGGCGATCTTGGGGTCATTCCAGTTCGTAATCTCTCCCAGAAAAATGCCAGTATATGCCTCGCGAGACAGCTTCAAACCCTGCTTGACATCCGGCAAGTTATAGCCCAAAACAATGCTGCCAGCCGTCATGGGTACGAAGAGAACACCGCGCTTGACCTGAGCGACTTCTTCGGACGTCATGCCGACATCGCTCGCGCCGAAATCCACCGTACCCGTGACAAACTGCTGAACCCCCGCATCACTGCCAATTGGCTGATAGCTGGGCCTGACCTCAGGATGCCTCTGACTGTACTCCGAAAACCAGCGCTGGTACAGAGGAGCTGGAAAGGTTGCCCCTGCACCGTTGAGCACCACCACCGGGTCTGCCGATCCCGCTGGAGGCGAAGCCGCGCTCGGTGGCCGAGATGCTGGGAGCTGACAGGCTGTGATGCCGACGGTCAGCGCCATGGCAGAGACCCAGAAAGCCCGACGAGCCAAGTTGAAGTGAACAAGCATGGGATTTCCTAAACGATTCCGCACAGTGAACCCACCCAGAACTTAACGGATGGTATGACTTAAACATCAAGACGGTAGCGGAATCGGGTTAATGCAAGGCTAAGAGCCGCCTATCTGCTCACCACAGAGCTGGCGAAGTATGATCGATACATTCAAAGTTACAAGCGTCACAAACGTTTGACTCAGAGGCCTCCACGTGTCCCCCCTGACCTCTTCAGCCGCTTCAACTCAGTCCGCACCAGTCTCTGCGTTTCAGCGCTATGGCAATCGGCGGGACTGGCTATGGCGTGGCTGGCAAATTCGCTACAGCTTCGTGCGCAACCCAAGAGCTCAGGTGCCCATGATCCTGCTGCACGGCTTCGGAGCTTCCATTGGCCATTGGCGGCACAATATTCCGGAACTGGCCAAGCACCATACTGTCTATGCCCTAGACCTGCTGGGTTTTGGGGCTTCTGAGAAGCCTAGTGCCGCCTACGCGATTCAGCTCTGGGTCGAACAGATCTACGAATTCTGGCAGACCTTCATCCGCGTACCCGTTGTGTTGGTGGGCAACTCGATCGGCTCACTCACTGCTCTGGCCGCTGCTGCTGCTCACCCCGAGATGGTGCGCGGTTTGGCCATGATCAGCCTGCCGGACACTGCTATTGAGGAGGAGATGATCCCCGTCCTGCTGCGCCCGCTGGTGCGCAGGGTTAAGTCAGCGATCCTCTCGCCCCCATTACTGAAGCCCATCTTCTACTTGATTCGACGACCCAGTGTGGTCCGCCCCTGGGCAGGCATGGCCTACGCTACCAAAGAAGCTGTCACCGAGGAGCTTCTGGAAATCCTGCTCACCCCGGCTCGAGACCAAGGCTCTGCTGGGGCCTTTTGTGCGACTCTCAAAGCCAGCATCAGCCCCATGTCGCCCAGTGTCCAGGAGAGTCTGAGCATGTTGCAGATTCCCGCGCTGCTACTGTGGGGCCAACAAGACCGCATGATTCCGCCTACCTTAGCCCAACGCTTTGTAGGCTACAACCCGGCGCTGAGGCTGGTCGAACTGGAAAACGCCGGCCACTGTGCTCATGACGAGTGTCCTGAGCGGGTCAACCAAGAGCTGCTGAGCTGGATGCAAACCCAAGTGCTGGCCCCAAATAAGCTCTAAGAATCATCAGAAGCAGGAGCCAAACAGCAGAACTCCCAAAGCTGTTTCGTTGCCTTGGGAGTTCTGCTTGCGGAACTTTTAATCTCTCAAAAATCAGGAAGGGTACCGACGACTGGCCGTGTTTCGTCTCGGTACCCTTCTTGGTTCGCTCCTCACACAAGCCAAGCATAGGCTGGCGCACTCACGGCTGTCTAGTCTTTTGGGCCGCTTCTACCAAATATCCCCAAAATTTGGGAAAACCTCATCCGCCTAGCAACCCTCCAGCAACTTAGAAGAGGGGCGATACCCCTCAGCCTTCAGTCCAGTACCTAGCTGTAGCCTAAAAGACACACTGGCCCGAGCCAGCTACTCTGTGCTTCAAATCGCCCTTGCACATTCCCTGGAAGTTGGAGCAACGGCATGAAGTTAGTATGGAGTTGTGTGGTTTTTTACGCTGCTAACGCTTCTGGAGAGGGGCTTCCACCCAATCTCGAAGCTGGCTGACTAGAGAATTTCAAGCGCCCACATATCCTTTTCCACCCCAGACATGTTTTCAATGTCTCCTCCCTCCGACCCTCCTAGACCCTTCCTGACCTGGCAGCGGATCCTAGACTGGGCTCTGGAACACTATCGCAGTCGCACATTCAGTAAGGACGAGAAGATCCCCACTCGCCCCGGCCTAGTTTATTTAGTCCAAAAGGGTGCAGTGCGGCTAGCGGGGACCGCGCAGATCACCGCTGGTGTTTCGGGTTCTCAATCTCGTCTGCCACGGGTGGCCCCGGAGGAGGCTTTTCTAGGCTTTGTTGGAGCAGGTCAGCCATTCGAGATCGTCGCCCAGTCACCGTTTACCCTGCAGAGCTACGCCCATGTCGATCAGACGGCGGTGCTCTGGATGTACTGGAATGACCTGGACAACTGGCCCCACTTCCGACGCGAGGTGCTAGACGCCTTCCGCCATCAACATCAGCGTAAACTGCTGTGGCTGAGCACCTTGGGGCAGCGGCGCACCATCGACCGGCTGATGGGCTTCCTGACCCTGCTGATCGAGGAATATGGCCAACCCTGTGGCGACGGCTACTGCCTGCCCTGGTCGCTCACCCATGCGCAAATCGGGAGCGCCATCGGCTCGACGCGAGTAACCGTGACTCGCCTAATGGGCAAGCTCAAGCAAAAGGGTCTGATCCATGTGCAGGAAGACAACATGCTCTGCCTGCCGATGTCGAGCGTCCTAAAACGCAATCGCGGTGAGTAAGCAACCCACTTCAAAGGCTAAGCAAGTGGGTCAGGGTGGGGATGAAGTCTGGATAGGAAACCGACGCACTCTGCGCCCGGGCAATCTGGGTTGTGCCAGTGGCGACCAACGCGGCCACCGCTAAGCTCATCGCCACTCGGTGGTCGTCGTGGCTGTCTACCTCGGTGCCGACCAGAGAGGCGCCGCCGTCGATCTCTAACCCATCTGGCAATTCGCTAACCTGTGCGCCTAATCGGCCCAGTTCCCGCGCCATCACCGCGATGCGGTCGCTTTCTTTCACACGTAGCTCCGCCGCATCGCGAATCGTTGTCTTGCCCTGTGCGAAAGCCGCTGCAACTGCCAGGACAGGGATTTCATCGATCAGCCGCGGAATTAGATCGCCGCAGAGCGTACAGCCCTTGAGCACGGTATGGCGCACCCGCAAATCTGCCACCGGCTCCCCGGCCACTTGGCGCGGGTTCAGCAAACTGATGTCAGCCTCCATTCGGGCTAGTGCGTCCAGAACGCCGGTACGCGTGGGGTTAACCCCCACATTCTCGATTAGCAGCTCAGAGCCCGGCACAATCGAGGCGGCGACCAGCCAGAAGGCAGCAGAACTGATATCGCCGGGAACCGTCACCGACTGGGCCGTCAGTTTGGCAGGGCCATAGAGGCTGATCGTGCGAGTCTGGGGGTCGGTGCGCAGATCCGCCCCAAAGGCCCGCAGTAGGCGTTCGCTGTGGTCACGAGTCGTCGCTGGTTCGGTGATTTGCGTCTCCCCCTCGCAAAATAGGCCCGCGAGCAGCAGGCAAGATTTCACCTGGGCCGAGGCCACCGGAAGCGTGTACCGGAGGGGCTGGAGCCGCTGACCCTGTACCGCTAGCGGGGCTCGATCGCCGCCGTTGCGACCCCAGATCTGAGCGCCCATCTTCAGTAGTGGCTGAACTACTCGAGCCATAGGGCGTGAGCGCAGCGATGCATCCCCGGTCACGCTGAAGAACCGGCCCGGCTGAGCCGTCAAAATCCCCAACATCAGGCGCAACGTCGTGCCTGAGTTACCCGCGTTGAGGACATCGCCAGGTTCCTGCAAAATCCCTCCTGTCCCCACAACTGTGACCTCACGCTCCTGGAGCTCCGAGATCTGAGCGCCCATCGCTCGGAAACAGGCGGCGGTACTGTGCGGATCTTCACCCAGCAACAGGCCTTGAATCGATGTGGTTCCCGTCGCTAAGGCTCCTAGCATCAGGGCGCGGTGGGAGATAGACTTATCGCCCGGAACGCGTAGGCTGCCTCGGAGCGGTTGGCCTGAGTTGCCTTGAATTGTTAAGAGGTGCTGATGAGGTATGGCGTTGAGTTGAACCATCGGGGGAACCTTGAAAGGGAGAGCCGCTCTAGGAATAGTAAGTGTTTAGAACTCAGGGCGGTTGTTGCAAGCAGTGTGCAGTCGATCCTACCGCTGATTTCCTCCCTGAATCCTGGCTCGTTCTCCACCCGGTTTTGAGTTTTTCCATGCTGACGCACTATCACAAGCCTGTTTCCCTGGCCCTGGTGTCCACCGATTTGCCCATCTGGTCCGTGGTGGAAACTGCTGGAACCCTTTATCAAAAGGACGCTGACCGTTTTCACCTACTGTTGACTGAACCCCCCCTCAACGAATCAATCACCCCCCGCTTGCTGTGGTTAGAAATCTCGCCCTACCGCGTGGTGATGACCATGCAGGGCGATGGCAAACTCAGCTATCGCCATCTGTGGGAGCGGGGCGTCTGCGGCGTCAGCCGCTATTGGCTCAGCGGTGAAGCCCAGATCTGCTTGCGCAACTACACGCTGGTCCTCTCCACCCGCTTCAGCCCGCCGCCGAGGTCTGTGCCCGAGCACCTGCGCCTGGAATATGAACTCTGGACCGATAACCTGAAGCTGGGCAGCTATGTTTTAGATGTATCGGTGCGAGAAGCGTAACAATGGGAAGGCAACTTGTTACTTGTCAATGGCTGGCTCTGTTATGTCTGCACTGACCTCACTGCGCTCGCCCCTACTGGAACTGGATATCCACAGCCAGCTGACTGACCTGATTCGGCGTTACCGTGCGCGTGCCGACTTCCTGATGATCCGTGTGGAAGAAGCCGAGGGCACCGACATCCTGCTGCGTGGCGGCGACGTCGAAACTCTGAGCGAAGGGCTGTCGATCGGAGGCCAGGTGCGGGCCTGCTACCGGGGCGGCTGGGGGTTTGCCAGCTTCAATCAGCTGTGCGATCTGTCCGAGCGTGTCGAAGAGGCGGTGGCTGCGGCTCGGCTAGTGGGCGATGAACAGACCGTGTTGGCAGCAGTGCCCCCGATCCAGGACACCCGCATTCTGGCCCTTACGGGCACTCATCCCCGCCAGATACCGCTGGAGCGCAAGAAAGCCCTCTGTCAGCACTACGTGCAGATTTTGCGCACCCTCTCTGAGCGCATCGCCACAACCACGGTGCGCTACGGCGACAGCAGCCAGCGTGTGATCTTAGCCACCTCCGATGGCAGCCTGATCGAGCAAGCCTGGACCGACCTGGAGATGCGTTTTTCGGCCACCGCCCGCAACGGTGAGATTGTACAGACCGGGCGGGAAACAGTGGGTTCGCGCAAAGCCTACGAAGACCTAGAAGGTCTGGAGGAGGCCGTGTGCGCAGCTGCTCAGCGAGCGGTAACAGCGCTGTCGCTGCCCAGCGTCAAGGGTGGCACCTACCCGGTAGTGATCGACCCGGTTCTCAGCGGCCTGTTTGTGCACGAAGCCTTCGGCCATCTCTCAGAGGCGGACATGGCGTACGAAAATCCTGATCTGCTAGAGGTGATGAGCCTGGGGCGGCGCTTTGGGCCTGAGAATCTGCAGATCTTCGACGGCGCTCTCCCAGAAGGGCATCGGGGCAGCTATTTCTACGACGATGAGGGTACACCAGCTACGACCACGCAGCTGATCAAAGATGGCATCCTGGTGGGGCGGCTACACTCGCGCGAAACCGCAGGCAAACTGGACGAAGCGCCTACTGGCAACGCCCGCTGCCTGGACTATCACTTCTCGCCAATCGTGCGCATGACTAATACCTGGATCGAACGCGGCGATGTGCCCGTGGACCAGTTGATGGCGGGCATTGAGGAGGGCGTCTATGCCAAGAACTGGCAGGGCGGTATGACCAACGGCGAGATGTTCACCTTTGGCGCAGGCGAAGCCTGGATGATCCGCAACGGCAAGCTAGCGGAGCCGGTGCGCGATGTCACGCTCTCGGGCAATGTTTTTCAGACCCTGACCGACATTGAGGCAATCGGCGACGACTTTTGGTGGGATGAGTCGGGTGGCTGCGGTAAAGGTGGGCAGAACGGCCTGCCGGTCGGCTGCGGCGGCCCCAGCTTGCGCATCAACAATGTGGTTGTGGGCGGTGAGGCCCTGGATGGCTAGAAGTTTGCGCCACTGGTTTACCGGAGGCCTATGGTAGGGTAGCCAAACAATTCAGGGCACTCCCTTTTTATGACTGTGCTTCACACCTGCAGTGGGCAGGTGATCGCGCTGTTTGCGTTCGACATCGGTTACGAGATCTCGCTTAGCCGGGTACAGGTGCTGATCGCTTCCACGCCGCTGCAGCCGATCTCGCGCAAAAAGCGCACCCCCACCTATCTCCAGTACAGCAACCCACCGCAAGTCTTAATCCTGGGCGAAATCGCTCCTCTGGAAACGCGAACTGGGCAAATCACGGCGACGCTGTTCGATTTTGGCGCAGTGAGCATCGGCTATCGCTGGCCTCTTGAGGAGACGCCGATTGAACAGGTGCCCCAGCTCTCGCAACATCTGCACAGTCTGGATCTGGAAGCGCATGCCCAGCTCCAGGCCCAGGGCCTAATCGACAAGCTGGCCCCAGCGATCACACGTCCTAGTTTGTCCCCACTGGTCGAAGACTATTACATTTTTTTGCTGGAGCGACTGGAGCCGACGCTCACGCCCCAAGCTTTGCTAGAGCAATATCGGGGCAACATTGCCCAGGTGCTGCGCTTCGAGGACCAGCCGCTGAGCACTGCTCAACGTGAGGACGCACTTCAGGAGCAGATCTCGTACTACGAAGATGACCTAGCGATTGTGGATTGGAACGCCGCCCTGATCTATGACCGGGACTACAACGACACGGTCAGTGTCCTAGAGCTGCTGAACGTGGAACTGCTCGAAGCCCGCTACATTGATGCCCGCTTAGACCAGTGCATTGACGACTACGAAGGGCTGGTCCAGCGCCGTCCAGTCTTGCCGATTCCCCTGCGCACGCCTTACCAGAGCGTAATCAACGACTTGGCGGAGCTGCGCATTGAGTCGGCGCTGCTGGCCGAGCGTGTGGACAACTCCCTCAAGTTGATCGGCGATCTTTACCTGGCGCGGGTCCACACGGCTGCGGGACGCCGCTTCTATTTACAGGAGTGGCAGACCTCGATCTCCCGCAAACTCGACATTATCGAAGATTTGTATAAATTACTCACCGACCGCGTCAATACCGCGCAGGGGCAGGCCCTAGAGCTGATCGTGATCTTGTTAATTCTGATTGAGATCGTGCTCGCTGTTCTGCGGGAGTGGCGATAGGCTCTCCCGCAGAACAGCTGGGTGTTTTGTGAAGAGTTTGCAAAAGCTCGGTAAAAGTAGCATTGCGATCAAACATCTGGGTGCTCTACTTATACCTTGGAAGAAGCCCCCGACCAGATACTCCGAAAGCTCTAGCCTGGGCCCTGATTGGTCATCGGCCCACTGTGATGGCTGTTCGGTGATAGCTGTCTGTTGGTCTAGAGCGTTCTAGATGCCAGAGAACTTAAAGCTGTAAGGTATCGCAAGATGTTAATTGATGCACGAACGCTGTCGGCAGGCCAGACAATTGAAACTGATGTGTGCATTGTGGGAGCTGGTCCTGCCGGAATTGCCCTGGCGCAAGAATTTCTGGGCAAAAATCTACGCGTCTGTCTACTAGAAAGTGGCGGTCTAGAAGAAGATGACGCAACCCAATCACTCGCTGCGGGTAAAGTGATTGGCGATCCGTTTGAGCCTTTGCAGGAGAGTCGTCAGCGCCAATTCGGTGGCACCGCCAACAGCTGGGGCATTCGCATCGCTCCTCGCCAGATCGGCGTGCGGTACATGCCTCTGGCCGAAGTCGATTTCGAACAACGAAGCTGGGTTCCCTACAGCGGCTGGCCCTTGACTAAAGCTGATTTGGATCCCTTTTACGAGCGCGCTCAGGTGGTGTGCCAGGCGGGGCCGTACGCCTATGAGCCTGAACCCTGGGAGAGCACCGAAGCGATCCAGTTGCCTTTCATCGGCAATCGGGTGACTACCACGATGTTTCAGTTTGGGCCTCGGACGGTGTTCACCCACGAGTACCGAGAACAGCTTCGTCAGTCACCAACCATCACGACCTACCTTTACGCCAACGCGGTGGAGTTGGAAACCAACGAAACGGCGCAAACGGTCACGCGTCTGCGCGTTGCTTGCTTGCAGGGGCACGAGTTTTGGGTGGCAGCTAAAGTGTTTGTGCTGGCAAGTGGCGGTCTGGAGAACGCCAGACTGCTCTTACTCTCCGACCAGACGCAAACGGCTGGATTGGGCAACCAACATGATCTAGTGGGCCGCTTCTTTATGGATCATCCTCTCGTGATTGGGGGATTGTTCATACCGGCGAACTGCCGAATTTTCAATTCAACGGCGCTGTACGATTTGCGTCAGGTGAATCACACCTCAGTTATGGGTCACCTCACCCTGACGCGCCAAGCCATGATCCAGGAGCAATTGCTGAATATCAGTGCCATGCTCTTCCCCAGGCACACGCAGTACGGCTCAGACGCCTTTCAATCGCTGGTCGCTCTGGTATCGCCGTTACGGCGAGGCAAACTGCCTAAAGCGGTTCCACAACACTTGGGCACTGTGCTTAGCGGACTGAACGACTTGGCGCTTAGGGCGTACTTACAAGCTCGCAACCTGGAACCGCCTTATTCGCACCAGGGCTGGGGCGGCTGGTCCCTCTACTCCCAGAAAGATAAGCGTTTCGATGCCTTCGAAGTCATTCACATTACCGAACAGTTACCTGACCCCGATAATCGGGTGGTTCTGAGTTGTGAGCGTGACCCGCTGGGGCGCTTCAAGACAGAACTCCATTGGCGCTGGCGAGACGCAGACATTCAACAGGTCCAACGAGCTCAGGCGGTGCTCGCTCAGGAGATTGCCCGCGCTGGTTTCGGGCGCTTTCAGATTGACCGCGATGGCGAGCGCCCGAAACTGTACAGTCCCTGCGCCCACCATCACATAGGCACCACGCGCATGCATGTCGATCCCAAACAAGGCGTCGTTGATGCCAATAGCCGGGTACACGGCGTTTCTAACTTATTTATTGCCGGGAGTTCCGTGTTTCCGACCGGTGGCTATGCGAACCCCACATTGACGGTTGTGGCACTTGCAATTCGACTGGCTGATCATCTGAAGCAGGTCGTTACTCAGCCAGCGCTCACAGGGGCTTCTGTCACTGAGCCTTCGATCACGGTTCAGCCGTGGTGATCCTGGCTAATCTCGACAACCTTATCTGGAATGGTTTGTTACGTAGATTTACGAGTTGTAATGACTGGAATGCCTGGTTTTAGGTTGGTAAGTTAAGTTTTGCTGAGAGCTTATCTTAAGTGTTGAGAGAGTCCGTTATCGTCTAGACACTGTTTCCTTAGTCATCAAGGACAGATCTATGACTACCACACTTGAACGTCGCAGCAATGCGGGCGTGTGGGAGCGTTTCTGCACATGGATCACGAGCACCGATAACCGGCTGTATGTGGGCTGGTTTGGCGTGATTATGATCCCCTGCTTGCTGGCTGCCACCACCTGTTTCATCATCGCCTTCATCGCGGCTCCACCTGTCGATATTGATGGCATTCGGGAGCCTGTTGCTGGGAGCTTGATCTACGGCAACAACATTATTTCTGGTGCTGTGGTTCCGTCCTCCAATGCCATCGGCTTGCACTTCTACCCGATCTGGGAAGCCTCTTCGCTGGATGAGTGGTTGTACAACGGTGGCCCTTATGAGCTGATTGTCTTCCACTTCCTGATTGGCATCGCCTGCTACATGGGCCGTCAGTGGGAGCTGAGCTATCGTCTGGGCATGCGGCCTTGGATTTGCGTGGCTTACTCGGCACCGCTGTCTGCGGCATTGGCCGTGTTCTTGATCTACCCGATTGGACAGGGCTCGTTCTCGGATGGCATGCCGCTGGGCATCAGCGGCACGTTCAACTTCATGTTCGTGTTTCAGGCGGAGCACAATATCCTGATGCACCCGTTCCACATGCTGGGTGTGGCGGGAGTGTTTGGAGGCTCGCTGTTCAGTGCCATGCACGGGTCTTTGGTGACCTCGTCGCTGATTCGTGAGACAACGGAAAACGAGTCGCAGAATGCGGGCTACAAGTTCGGGCAGGAGGAAGAGACCTACAACATCGTGGCCGCGCACGGCTACTTTGGACGGCTGATCTTTCAGTACGCGTCATTCAACAACTCTCGGTCTCTACACTTCTTCCTGGGTGCCTGGCCAGTCATCGGCATCTGGTTCACGGCGCTGGGCATCAGCACGATGGCGTTCAACCTGAACGGGTTCAACTTCAACCAGAGCGTGTTGGACACCGCTGGACGGGTGGTGCCGACTTGGGCGGATGTGCTGAACCGGGCGAACCTGGGCATGGAAGTGATGCACGAGCGCAACGCGCACAACTTCCCGCTGGACCTGGCCTGTGGTCAGGAAATTCTGGTTTCTCCAGCGATCCACAGCTAGGCTTTAGCTCTGAACTGTCATGATTCTCTAGGGGCGATATCATCGCCCCTAGAGAATCATGTTTTGTGTGCCAGCCCAATCGCCTCACAGATGCTGGTTAGGCCGTGTTGTTCCAGCTTATGCAGCAGACCCTGCAGGATGCGCCGAACCATACTAGGCCCTTCGTAAAACCAGCCAGTGTAAACCTGAATCAACGAGGCTCCGGCGGTAATTTTCTCCCAGGCATCTTCTGCGGTGAAAACGCCGCCCACGCCGATGATCGGTAGCTGCCCTCCGGTCTCTCGGTAGATAAACCGGATGACTTCCGTCGAGCGCTGGCGCAGCGGCGCACCGCTGATGCCGCCGGCTTCTTCGGTCAGTGGCTGGCCAGTCTGCGGCAAGACCTGAGTCGTCAAGCCCTGGCGTGAAATCGTAGTGTTGGTGGCGACGATCCCAGCCAGGCGGTAATGTTCACACAGACTCAACACCTCGCCAATTGCGTCGAATTCCAGATCTGGGGCGATTTTCACGAGCAGGGGCTTGTGAGCCGGGTTGGCGGCCTGAACGGCGCTCAGAATCTGCCCCAAGGACTCTGCTGCCTGGAGAGATCTCAGTCCCGGTGTGTTCGGCGAGCTAACGTTGATTACGAAGTAGTCACCCAGCTCGCGCAGCAGCTCGAAACTGGCCCGATAGTCTGCTGCTGCTTCCTCTAGGGGCGTAATTTTTGACTTGCCCAGATTGATTCCCAAAGGAATTTGGCGTGGCAGGGTTTTCAGGTGCTCTGCAGCCCTAGCTGCGCCAGTGTTGTTGAAGCCCATGCGGTTCAGCGCAGCCTGATCCTGAGGCAGGCGAAATAGCCGAGGTTGCGGATTCCCGGCTTGAGGATGATAGGTTAGAGTACCAACTTCCGCAAAGCCAAAGCCCAGATGTGGCCAGAAGGCGACGCCCAGTGCATCTTTATCGAAGCCTGCGGCGAGCCCAACCGGATTGGGGAACATTCCTCCCCACCGATCCTGTCTCAGGCGGCTATCCTGAAGGTCAAATGCCCAACGGGCTGCCTTCTGGATTTGGTTGCCCTGTGGACTGCCTGCCCAAGCGCAGAACGCCATTAGGCGCTGATGCGCCCACTCAGGGTCAGTCTGCAGCGCTCCAAACAGGACGCCCCGCAGCAGATCGCGATAGAGATCTAGCCTCAATGCTGAACCCTCCTGCCGCCGCTGACCGACTTGGTTGCCTTTATCACAGCAGGATCCGCGATTCTGCGGTCTATGAGAAGAAGGCTCCCCGAACACCTAGACCTTGAGCGTTGCCTCAACCGTTGTGAAATCAGATGCATCTATCTCAGACTCCGGTTTACCCGCCTAAACCTCGCCGCCCTGCCTGTGGCAAGCCCGCTTGTCAGTTGGTTTTCATTAGAGGTGAAAATGGGTCCATGGTCTTCATCACTTTCTCCTTAAGCGGGGTGGCTTAGCCCACTCTTTGCCCTCCTGGCATGGCCCAGCAAAAAGAAGCGAGTGGATTCGAAAAGCAACTGGTCGGCCTGGGGAAGACGCTACAGACTCTCCGGGACGGCGAGAACGCCGATGCTCTGGTTGCTGCAGCCTTGGAGTATCTCGAAACCTACTTTGACTACAGTCTAATTTGGGTCGGTTTGTACGATCGCGTCGATCACCGTCTATTTGGCAAGGGCGGGATCGCGCCGACATCGGATCGCAGCTTTTTGCGCCAGCGCTTCCTGCTGCAACCAGGGGACATTCTTGAACAGGTGGTCGTCCAGCAGCGCCCCTTTGGCATCCCAGATCTGCGGGAGGAAACCCGAGCCGGTGCTTGGCAAAAGGCCGCGCGCAGCTTCAACATCCAGGGCACCCTGCTGTTTCCCATCCGCCACAAGGATCGCTGTTTTGGTGTGGCCTTGCTGGGATCGCATCTGTGGGGGGTCTCGCCGCGTGCCGACGAGAAAGCCAGACTGCTAATCGTGCTCAGCAGCCTGGGCGCGGCCCTTTACCAGATCGAAACTGACTGGCAGCGCCAGCAAGTCAAGCGCCCAGATCAGCCCCTGTTCACCTTGCTCAATAAGTTGCGTAGTCTGCCCAGCCTGGCTCAACGCCTAGAGGAGGTCGTCGAGCAAACCCACCTATTTGTGGCTCCCTCGCGCACCAACATCTATTGGTTTGAGCGCGAACGTCGCTACTTTTGGCGGCGGGTGGGCAACCGCCAGAAGTCCGGAATTGCCCACACTCTAATGGCCGATCCCCGGCAGGGAGCCAGCGGCATCACCGTGCAGGAAGTCAGCAGCTTCTATCAGTCTCTGGCGGCGGATCAGCTGGTCGTGGTCGGCGAGGCTCAGAGTTCGCTGCGCTCGGATGTCACCAGTCGCCTGATGCAGCAGGTCAAGGCCCGCTCGCTGCTGGCCGCGCCGATCCTCTTCCAGGGCGAATTGCTGGGCTTTCTGAGCGTAGAGGGCAACGAGCCCCGCCTGTGGGAAGAGGAAGAGAAAAACTTTGTGCGCGGCGCGGCCCAATTAGTGGCCCTGACCGCGCCACTCGAACAGATGGAAGAGAGCGTCGAGCGCATCCGTACCGATCAGGCACTGATGGCCGGGGTGGCCCGCTCGATCTACAGCGACTCCGACTGGAAGGTGGCGCTCAAGACCTCCGCCGACCAACTCTGTGCCCGCCTCAAAACCGAGCGCTTCCTAGTGCTGTTGCACGACCGCGACTCGGGCTGCTTCGAGATCTGCTACCAGAGCCAGCCCAACAACCGCCGCCCCGTGACCGGCCCCTTGGCCGAGCTGCAGGAGGTGGACTGGCAAATGCTGGAGCGGGCCACCGAGTCGATTGCCATCGAGAACTACGAAGACGACCTCAAACTCTTGGCTTGGCGCGAGACCTTGCTAGAGCTGGGGGTGCGCTCGCTGCTGGTGAGCAGCACCTCGATGGGGCAGCAATTAGAGGGCCTGCTGGTGATTGCCCACGAAGCGCCGCGCACCTGGAACAGTTCCGAGCGCCAGATCGTGCAAGCCGTGGCCCAGCAGGTGGGTCTGATTCTGCACCAGTGGCAGCTGCAAAAGCAGGCGGACCAGCAGCAGCGGATGCACACCAGCATCCAATGGGGCCTCACCACCATGCAGCAAGCGGTCAGTGTAGAGCGGCTGGAGACAGCAGCTATGCAGCATATTGCCCAGGTACTGCAGGTACCCCTGGCGATGCTGGCCACCTGGACGCCCGGGCGACGGGGAGGCCGTCTCAGTGCTGCGGTCTGCAGCAGCGACAAATTTTCGCCCAATTTGGAGACCGTTCTGCCGGTCAACACTGATCCGCTGCTGCAGTGGGCGTTGCAGACCGACGGCCTGCTGCCGCTGCACGTCGCCGATCTGCCTGCCGAAACTCGCCAGTGGCTGAACGGCCCCAGCATCGGTCAAATCCTGGTGATGGCGCTGCGCACGGCTAAGGATCATGAGCCCTCGGGGGTAGTGATCCTGGCGGATCAGGAGGGGCGCAAGTGGCCGGAGCGCTATCTGAACGCCTTTGAGGTGCTGGTCACCCAACTGGCCTGGTGTCGCCGCCATCTGGTGCTCACCGAGCGCATCCGGCAGCAGGCTCAGGAACTGGAGCGTCTCAACTGGTACAAGCAGCGGCGGATTGAGGATGTTTACCGCTCGGTCGGCTCGGCGACGCGCAAGCTGGCGGAGGTCGCGCCGCAGAAGGACGCTCTGGGATCGATGCGCTTCCAGCAAGTGCTGCGGTACTTGCAGAGTTCGGTGTTGCCGCTGACCCGGATCATTAAGCAGGAGCAGTGGCATCTGCGCACCGCACCGGACACTGCTCCTCTGGCGGGCTTGCTCAAGCGCACCCTAGAGCGCGTCGATGAGCTAATCAAGCAGCGTCAGCTCTGGTCGCAGGTGCACAATCAGGCCAGCGCCAACACGGTCCTAGGCGGTGACATCGGCAAGATCGAGCTGATCTTGTACGAGCTGATGGTGACGGCCTGCACTCGCGCCAAGGCGGGCGGACGGGTGGACATCTGGTGTCGTCCGATTGATGAGCGCTGGCTGGAGCTGTCAATCACCGACAATGGCGAGGTGGATGCCCAATTGCTGCTGGACCTGCAGCAGGGCCGCGCTGCCGACCTCATGGCCCCTTCGACCCTGGACCGCCCGCCAGGGCTACATCTGGCGATTTGTCAGGCGTTGATGCAGCAAGTCGGGGGCGAGATGAGCATTACCAAGCTCGACGACGAGCGCATTCTCAGCCGCCTGGTGCTGCCCCTCTCGACCTGAGCCGGTTTTGGACCACTGCTAGCAGGCGGTCCGGCGTTCGCCGTATGATCCAAAAGAGATCTGGATTAGAGCTTAAAACTGAGTTTGACATCTGCCCTTGCTGGAACTGCTCAGACAACTCGGTGAACTCTTCAAACGCTGGTGGTCGGACTTCACGCTGCAGACCCGACTGATGGCGGCGGCTACATTGGCCGTGTCCTTGGTGATGAGCGGCCTGACCTTCTGGGCGGTCAACAACATCCAGAGCGACGCCCGTCTCAACGACACGCGCTTCGGTCAGGACTTGGGCCTGCTCTTGGCCGCCAATGTCGCGCCGCTGATCGCGACCGATAATCGCACCGAAATCGCCCGCCTGTCGCAGAAGTTTTACAGCAGCACCACCAGCATTCGCTACATGCTCTATGCCGATCTCGATGGCGAGATCTACTACGGCATCCCCTTTTCGGAGTCAGAGGTCAAGAACTCGCTGACCATCCGCCGCCGCATCCAGCTGCCCGAGGGTAAGCGACCGGGCAAAGATCATCCGCTCGTGCGGCAACACCTGACCCCAGACGGGGAGGTGACCGACGTGTTCGTGGGCGTCTACAACGACGCCCAGGAGCTGGGTGTGCTGGCGCTGGGCATTAACCCCAACGCGACCGTAGTCACCTCCTCGAATCTAACGCGCGATGTGACGATTGCCGTGTTTGTGTCGATCTGGGTGATGGTGATTCTGGGCGCGGTGTTCAATGCGCTGACGATCACGCAGCCGATCAAAGAGCTGGTGGCAGGGGTCAAAAATATCGCCGCTGGCAACTTCAAGCAGCGGGTAGACCTGCCCTTCGGCGGTGAGCTGGGCGAGCTGATCTCCAGCTTCAACGAGATGGCGGAGCGGCTGGAGCGCTATGAGGAGCAGAACGTCGAGGAGATGGCGGCGCAGAAGGCCAAGCTGGAGACCTTGGTCTCTACGATTGCCGACGGCGCGGTCTTGCTGGACACCGAGATGCGGGTGGTGTTGGTGAACCCCACAGCGCTGCGCATTTTCAACTGGGACGCGCACCCACCGATTGGCCTGAGCATTCTGCACGCGCTGCCCACCGAGCTCAAGGTGGAGCTGGCGCGGCCTCTGCTGGATCTGGTGCATGGTGAGCGCGAGGGCGGCGAATTTCGGGTGGTGCTGCAGGGCGAAGCTGCCAGCGCCAGTCTCACCCCGAGCCTGGCACCGCTGCGTATCCCCAAGACGGTGCGGGTGTTGCTGAACACGGTATACGACCAGAAGCGTGAGAGCCTCAAGGGCATCGCCATGACCGTGCAAGACATCACGCGCGAGGTTGAACTCAACGAGGCCAAGAGCCAGTTCATCAGCAATGTCTCGCACGAGCTGCGCACGCCGCTGTTCAACATCAAGTCGTTCATCGAGACCCTGCACGAGTACGGCGAGGAACTCAGCGAGGCCGAGAAGCACGAATTTCTCGAGACCGCCAACCGCGAAACCGATCGGTTGACCCGTTTGGTGAACGATGTGCTAGACCTGTCACGCCTGGAATCGGGACGTCAGTACCAGTTGGACGCGGTGGACATTGCCCAGCCGGTCGAGCAGACCTTGCGCAGCTATCAGCTCAATGCCCGCGACAAAGGCATTGAACTGGTATCAGCGATTGAACCCGACCTGCCGCCGGTTGTAGGCAACTACGATCTGCTGCTGCAGGTGTTTGCCAATCTGGTGGGCAATGCGCTGAAATTTACCCCGGCAGGCGGCAAGGTGACGATCCACGCCTACCGCTATCACACCCCCGCCTGCGACCTCAAGAACGCAGCGGCAGCCAACGGCGAATTGCCTAGCGAGACAACCCCGGCTAGCTCGGCTGTGGGTGAGATCTGGTCGGTTGCTCAGGGCTCCGAGATCCGCGATGGAGTCGGGCGGGTGCGGGTGGAAGTATCGGATACCGGCATCGGCGTTGATGCAGAGGATCAGGCGCGTATTTTCGAGCGCTTTTTCCGGGTGGAGAACCGGGTACACACCTTGGAGGGCACCGGCTTGGGCCTCTCGATTGTCTGCAACATCATTGAGAAGCACCATAGCCAGATTCAGATCACCAGCGAGGTAGGCACGGGCACGACCTTTTGGTTTGACTTGAGCGTGTTTCAGGAGCAGCCGCGCCAGCTTGCGGAGTTGCCGTTGCCGGAACTACGTCTGCCAGAGCTAGGGCCACCGGCACTGGAGCCGCACCTAGAGGGGCAGGTGTGAGCGCATGCTGAAGTCGGTTCTGAGCCCGCAGCGCTGGCGCTGGCTCACCCCCTACTTGTTTGTGTTGCCAGCGGTGTTGGCGATGACCTTGGTGTTTTTCTGGCCGCTGCTGCAGGCGTTCTACCTGAGCTTTACGGACTATGACATCATCACACCGCCGCGCTGGGTGGGATTGGCCAATTTCGCGCGTCTGCTAAGGGATGAGGAGTTCTGGAAGACGCTGCTGAACACGGTACTGTATCTGGTCTGTGTGGTGCCGGTGTTGGTGGGCTTGCCGCTGGTGTTGGCGATTTTGGTCAATCAGCCGCTGCGGGGGGTGCGCTGGTTTCGGGCGGCGTATTATGTGCCGGTGGTGACCTCAATGGTGGTGGCGGGCATCGCTTGGAAGTGGCTCTACGCGGAGAATGGGCTGCTCAATCAGGCGCTGCAATCGTTGGGTCTGCCGACGGTGCCCTGGCTCTCTAGCCCGGATTTGGCGCTGTTCAGTGTGATGGTGGTGACCGTGTGGAAGGGTCTGGGCTACTACATGGTGATCTACCTAGCGGGGCTGCAATCGATTCCGACCGATCTCTATGAGGCGGCAAGCATTGATGGCTCAGAGGGCGCTCAGCAGCATTGGGACATTACGGTGCCACTGATGCGACCCTATCTACTGCTGGTGGCGGTGATCTCGTCGATTTCGGCGCTGAAGGTGTTTGAAGAGGTCTATGTGATGACGCGGGGCGGGCC
>JANNOU010000077.1:0-52789 GCA_031399305.1 Leptolyngbya sp. SOY_34_metabat_272 | reverse complement strand
GCTCAAAGCCTGTTTCAGAAAGCACTCTGGGACGATGGCGGCCGTGCGCCCCCACAGAGATCGGTCGCCTATTCAGGATGGTTTGGTGAGCCGAACAGTCGCCCGCTCTGCTTTCCCTTTCCCAGCCTCAAGTCTCTTCCGACTCCATGCCCAGGGTTCTCAACTGTGCGGCTAGCCGCTCGGCCTGTTGCTGACGCTGAGTCTGCCTGTCCTGCCGCTGACCACTTGGCTTGCCAAGCCTGGAACTCGGAGCATTCGGCTCAGAAGTCGAAGCCTCCAGTCTGGAACTCGGCTCTGCGAGCTGAAGGCTGGGAAGTTCAAGCCATTTTCTCGAGTTTCCCGGCTTGGCGCTGAGGAGACCGAGTGCAGAACCCGGAGTCTGGAGCTGATTGCTGCGCCTGCTGGGCTGGGCACGCGATGCGCCGGGCTCGGAGTTTGGGAAGTGCAGTTTTGGGTGGCGAGGCCAAGGAGGGGGGGTAGCGACACCGAGACTAGGACACGCTCACCTAGCAAATCTGGGGCGCTTCAGCCTTAAGTTGACACCTATGCGAAGCGCCTCCCCCGCCCCCCCCGCCAGCTTGAGGGTCAAGGGCTGTCCCAGCCGCTGAACAGAACAACCGCAAAGAGAATGCCCGCTGACGTGGGGCAAAAAGTTCAGCGTAAAGATTTAGGCTGCTGGATAACCAATTTGCGCCAGCGTCTGTCGCACCACCGTCTCCAGTTGAGCAGTTTCTATCTGTACCCGCTTGGTTTTCGGGTCCGCCTGCACCGTAGCAGCAGGATCCAGTGTCTGCAAAGCGTTGGTCACGGTGGCTACGCAGGCAGAGCAGGCGAGATCTGGAACCTTGAGTTGAAGCATCACCATATTCCCAGAGCCAACGAGACTAATTTGATCCTGAAGCCTCTAGGGTGCTGGAGAGTCAAGAGGGTCCAAGCGAGCGAGGGAATGCACGATTCGGGTAATGCAACGACGGATATTGGGCTCAGCATGACTGCGATTATCGATCACCGTCATCACATAGGGCCGCCCACCGATTGCTAAGGCCACTGTCGTACCCAACACCCTGGAATTCTGCCCCGTTTTTTCACCCAACCAGCTCGCCGATGACCCTTGCAAAGCAGCGAAACCCAGCGAGCGATCCCCCTGACGACGCAGCGCATCGATCAACACATCATCCCCCGAATGTTCCTGGTTATAGATTTGCGTCATCAACGCCGTGAGTTCATCGCTGGTCAGGCGATTGAGGCCCTGGCCCGGATTCGCCGGTAGGATGGTCGCCCCCATGAGCTTACGATTGACCTGGATCATGGAATAGCCGCGGCTGCGCAAAACTCGGTTGATATAGTCTTGACCCAGGTAATCGATCAGCTGGTTAGTGGCAATATTGCTGCTGCGAGCGATCATCTGGACCAGTAAAGTTCGCAGTGGATAAGATTTGCCGACCCGAATTTCGGCACTATCCTCGGTGAAATTGCCTCGATCAACGTAGACCGGTGTTTCCAGGCTGATTCCTTCCGTGGTCACCTTGTTCATCAAGGCCACGGCAATCGGAACCTTGATTAAGCTAGCCGCACTGACCGGCGGCGAATCGCCACGCAGATGCAAGCAATGGCGTGCAAGGTCGCAAACGGTGATCATCGCCTGTGGCGATAGGCCGCTCTGCTGCGCAATTGGCAGCAAAAAACTGGACGCAACCTCGGAGGTCTGGGGCCTGCTGCGCCAGCCCTCCACCGCAGATTGGGCCAAGACAGGCAGCGAAGAACTCATGCCGCTCGGCCCACCCAAGATCTCGATCAACGCCAGCGCCAGGTACCAAACCCGAGCCATCCAGCCATTCCCCCTATAAATTCTTCATCACCATCCAGTGGGGGTACACAGACCGTGCACCCCCACTGGAGCTAGCTCTAGACTCTTTCTAGACTGACAGATGCTTTCAGGCAGCTTGGGTCAAGAGGCCCGCAAGGTGTGGCCCGACGCCTCCATCCACTGGCAGGGCATAGAAGTGCTGGAAGGCCAGCACCGCGTCCTGCGTCTGGGCACTGTACACGCCGTCGGTCGGGCCAGTGTAGAAGCCCTGAGCCGCCAGCAATTGCTGCACGGTGCTCACCGGCAGAGTGTCCGCCGAGTGGCGCGTGGGCAGCAAGCGCCCGGCCACTCGCGTGTCGCCGCGTAGCGCCGCTAGGGTTTGCGGCCCGACGGTGCCCCGCTCCGCCAGACCGTAAAAGCGCTGGAAGTCTTGCACGGCAGCCTGGGTCTGGGAGTCGTAGAGGCCGCTGCTTGAACCCGTATAGAAGCCCCGCTCGCGCAGCAGACGCTGCACTTCGGCAATATTGACCTGACCCTGGCCCTGGCCCTGACCTGAACTGCCGCCCAGTGCCGCTAGCAGCTGAGGTCCCGCGACGCCATCCTGACTTAAGCCATAGAAGCGCTGCGCCGCCTCGACCGCATTGCGAGTCTCAAGACCGTTAATGCCGTCAATGGAGCCAGAGTAGAACCCCCGGTCGCGCAGTAGGCCCTGCACTTGGGCGATGCTCGTGCCGCCCTGAAGGTCGCGATCTGCTACCTGGGTCGAGCCCGGTCGCAACGCTGAGATCGTTTCAGGTCCCGCTACGCCGTTGACCGATAGACCGTAGAAGCGTTGAGCGGCACGCACCGCTTGCTCGGTCTCAGTGTTGTAAACGCCGTTGATGCTGCCCAGGTAAAAGCCGTTGTCGGCCAGCAAACGCTGCAGATCAACTGTGCTCACCGAGGGGTTAGCGGGGATGCTGATGTTGACGATGGGTCTCGGAAGCTGGCTGCCAAGGCTGTTATTGTCAGCGATTGGGCTGATTGCCACCAAGCCCAGCGCCCTCAGCGTTTGCCCGCCAGCGTCGCCATCCACCACCAAACCGTTGTCAGCCTGGAAGTTGCGCACTGCCTCTCGGGTGCCCGCGCCGTAGACGCTATCGATGGAACCGAAGTAGAAGCCCAGCGCGCGCAGCCGCGACTGTACTTCCCGCGTGTAGCTGGGGCTGTAGACGATGTCGCGACCGCCATCAAACGGCGCGGTAGTTGGCACGTACCCTGAGTTCGCGCTGTCCAGATAGGCGATGGTTTGCGGTCCCGCGATCCCATCTACTGTCAGCCCGTTGGCCCGCTGGAATTGTCTGACCGCTCGTTGGCTTTCCCGACCATAGATACCATCGATGGGGCCGAAGTAGTAGCCCCGGTTGCTCAGTAAGCGTTGCAGCTCAGTGGTGCCGATGGAGGAGCTGCCATCGTCTGGGTAGCGGTCTGACGATGAGCCCTGCAGAGCTGCAATGGTTTGAACACCTGCGATGCCGTCTACCTGGATTCCGTAGAAGCGCTGAGCCTCGAGCACTGCCTGCGTGGTGCCAGGGCCGTAGACGCCATCGATCGGGCCAGGATCAAAGCCCCGGTCTCTGAGCAGACGCTGCAGGTCAGCGCTCGCGGGCGTCGAGCCGGGATCTGGGTAACGACCGCTTTCGCCGGGGGCTAGGCCAGCGCCGTAGTCGGGAATCGCTGCGCCCAGCAGAGCTTGACTGGTGCCCGAACCGACAACTCCATCTGCGTAGAGACCAACGCTGCGCTGGAAGCTCCGTACTGCGGACTCGGTCCTGCTGCCGTAGACGCCGTCGTCATAGACACCCAGAGCCCGCTGGATTTGGGCCACGTAGGGGCCGGTGTCTCCGTAACCCGCTGCCTGAGCCATGCCAGCCATCAAGATGGAGGCGATGGTGAGCAGCAACGTCAAGCCGCTGGTTGCCGCTAGCCGTGAGAACAACCCTAATCGAACCAAGCTGCGCGGAGCTAAGCTGGCTTCAGCCGAGAATCCCTCTGTCTTGCCTGCATCCTCCTGAGAGGACTGACCGTAGCCCTGAAACGGTTGAATGAAGTCCAATGTTTCCATAGGTGCCACCTGAAGCCCTGCCAATCTGAATTAGCGTTTACCGGACTGGGAACTTTGGGAAACAGAGCTAGGACATTCTGGACGCTTATTTTGGCCTGAACGATCTACCGCTTCCCTGCGCCCCGCTAGCGCCAATTTTAGAGCATCACAACCAAAACAACTGAGGTTGCCCTGTAAAAGCGAAAGCCAGGTGAGCAGACCTTGATTTAAGCGATGATCTAGCTTAGTCAGTGCAACTCCAAAGGGAGGTGCAATCGCAGTTAGCAGCCTGGCAAAAGCAGCCCACAGTGAGCCACAGTGAGCAATCTAGGTTGCAGCGTGAGCCGTACCTTACAACAGAGCCCAACCACGCGACTAGCCCTTTCGCCCCTATGAGCCAGCTAACCAATCGCCGTTCCAACCAGCCGCCCCTGCTACCCCAACCTCTGCAGCGAGCGCTTGCCGTCTTGCTCCTTGGGTTATTGGTCGCCGGGATCTGGCTAGTCAGCGAGCCTAAAATGAGAGGCATAGCCTATCCAGCTCCAACGCTTCCCCAGGTATCCGCGATGAATGCTCCTACCCGACTGTCTGAGACTGAACTGAATGCTACCCTACGCCAGCTGAATGGCTGGAGCCTGCAAGCGGGCAAATTGCACCGCCAATATCAGTTCACTTCGTTTGTTGAGGCTTTCGGCTTCATGTCCAGCGTGGCCCTAGTTGCTGAGTCACTGGGACATCACCCCGAATGGTTTAACGTCTACAACCGGGTCACGATTGACCTCACCACCCATGATGCAGGCGGCATCACCTCGCTGGATGTCAATTTGGCGCGCAAGGCTAACGAGCTGGCAAGGCAATGAGCCCGCTGTGCGTTAACTAGCCAGCGGCTGTCCGTCTAACCGCTGGAGTGACAGGCGGGCGGCCTCGGCAACCTGAGGGTGGCTATCTTTGCTTAGATAATTCAGTGCCGAGCGGCTCTTGGCGGTTGGCAGGTTGCCGAGGGCTTCGGCGAGCCGTTGGCGGGTGAGCCAGTCGTCAGACTGGGCAAAGCGCAGGATTGGCTCCACCGCTCTGAGGTCGCGGATCTCGCCCAGCGCCGCAATCGCCGCCTGATGCAGTACCACCTCCTCGCTGTGGAGAGCATGGACTAAGGCGTCGTGGGCGCGAGGATCTTTGAGGTTGCCCAAGGAGACCGCAGCGCTGAAGCGCACCAGCCAGTCGGTATCTTCGTAAAATGCCCGCAGCAGTGGCTCATAGGCGCGGGGGTCTTCTAGATAACCGAGCGCTCCGGCGGCATCGGCGCGGATGCCGTAGTCGGGGTCGTTCTGTAGTAGTTGCACCAGGATTGGGAAGCTTGCCTCGGTCTGCTTGATCCCCAGGGCGAATACGGCCATGGATCGAATCTGAGGGTTCTGGTCGTTGAGCACCTTCAGAATCAGGGGCACGGCGTCGGCATCGGGCACGTGTCGCAGGGCCGCCAGAGCCAGCATCCGGTCGCGGGTGCTCTCGCTCTCAAGCTGCTGGGCAAGCTGGGTCAAGTCTGGATGAGTCATCATGTTATAAAACTTTACACTTATGGGTTCAGTATAGCAACCTCTGCAACCGAGAGGTTGCAGAGGTTGCAGCCTGAGCAAAATTCCGAAGGGAACCTAAGGGTTGCGGCGGAAGTCTGCGGAGTTTGAGCGGACAGCCGCGTCTTAGTACTACAGGCCTAACCTGACCCAACTGATGGACGCCGACGACCTAACGCCGATTTACGGCCAGCCCCCAGCCGCTGCCCACAGGCGGCCCAAGGCCGAGACTGAGGCCACAGCCGAGTCTGACCGCGCCTGGCAACTGAAAGCCTCAGCTCCAGAGGACCCAGCGCTGCAGGCTGCCCTGCGTTCGCTATTTTTTGCGCTGCCTGGGACCTTCTGGCTGCTGCCCGATTCGCTTAATTCGAAGTTCACCTGAGGCTGGGCAGTGGCGCGGGGAGCGGCGGCGGCGCTTGGGGCTGTGCGTCGAGCTGGCCGAGCAGGGTCACAAAAGCCCGCTCAAAGCCCACCTGCGCCCGGTTGGTGCGACCGCCCACATAGAGCTGGTCCCCAACCTGCAACGCCCAGATTTGGGAGTGGGAGACGTAGCTCATCACCACGCCCAGCATCAGCAGGCCGAAGCCCGCGTACACCAGCGGAACGCCCGGATCGGCCTTGATCTGGAGTCCGGTGCTGCCCACGACTTCGCGCACGGTGAGGCTCAGGGGTTGCTCCAGGCCTGGGATAGGGATCGAGCTGGTGAGGCCGGTGCGGGTGGTGGTCAGCAGTTGTCCGTCTGGGCCGTAAACCAGCAGGGTGCCTTGCAAATCGGGGGTGAGCAGGGTCAGGCCCTGGTTGAGCTCAAAGTTGATCGGCACCCAGGTGCCCCAGAGGTGGCTGCCGTTGCCGGTTTGCATTGGCAGCATCGGCAGCTGGAACACGGGGCTGTTGTTGACCTGGGCGCGGATGCCTGCGATCCCCCAGTCGGCCTGGTAAAGGGTGACGCCCTGGTAGCGCAGCGGCTGGTTGACGTGGATCGTCTTGCGCAGGGCTTCCTGGCCGTCCCGGTCGAGAACGGAGAGGTCGGAGTAGAACTGGTCGATTGTGCCGTCGGGGGTGTAGTCGATCCAGAAGCGGTTGACACGCACGGACCAGTCGCGGGGGATCTGCGCCTGGGCCCAGACCCCGGCTTCGGTGATGTTGGTAATTTTGAAGGTTTCGCCGCTGGGCACCAGCTGCTGCGCCTGGAAGCCGGTGAGCGCGCCCCAGATCCCCCCCGCCAGAATCAGCAGCATACTGGCGTGGACCACGATTGGGCCAATGCGACCGACGATGCCCTGGCGGGCGTAGAGCTGGTGGTCTTCGCGGAACACGCGGTAGCGGGCAGTGCGCAGCAGGGCCTCCAGACGGCTGAGGTCTGCGCCAGCCAGCTCGGTGCTCAGCGCCAATTTGCGAAAGGATTGGGGTTTGGTGTAGTAGCTCCAGCGTTTGGCGGCTTTGAGCATGGGGAACTGCCGCGTGAAGGTGCAGGCGGTGAGGCTGGAGCCAAACAAAATCAGCAGCGACAGAAACCACCAAGTGCGATAGACGTGGTCGAGCCCTAGCCTCAGCAACAGCTTCCAGGTCAAAAAGCCAAAGAGGGCTGGCTGCTCGGGGTAGTTGGTCTGATAGAACTGCGCAGACTCACCTTGCTCGATCACCGTGCCGGTCACGCTGAAGGCAGCAATGGTCAGCAGCAACAGAATCGCCAGCTTGAGGTTTGCCAAGAGGGGCAACACCTCGTGCTTGAAAAATCGCCTCAGTTCCGTCATGCCAACTCGCTCCCAAATATCTCTCTATTATTGGCTACGCGGCTGCGCAGTGTTGGGTGCCGCCGACTGCTAGGTTTGCGACCCGTCCTCGCCGGTTCTGCACAAGCTCTGGGCAACCTGCCGCAAGGGCTCGCCGCCTTCCGACCAGGCTCGGCCGGATCGCGACAAGTCCTCGCCCTATCCCGACAGCGCTTGGCCGGACCGCTGCAAATCCTCGCCAAGTCCTGACAGCGCTCGCGAAGACCGCGACAACGCTCGGGAGACTGGCTACAGGGCTTGGCCGGAGCGCAGCAACCTCACGCCAGCCCCAGGTCGACCGCCAGTCGATGCGCACAGGCAAAACCAGAAAAGGCCACGGCGTTGAGGCCCTGCCCCGGAAAGGTGCTGTCGCCCACGCAGTAGAGATTGGCAATGGCCGTGCGGTTGAAGGGCATGGTCAACAACCCCGGCAGCTTGCGCGCTGGGATCGGGCCGTAGGTACCGTTGCGACGCCCCAGGTAGCGACGGTGGGTGCGAGGCGTGCCCACTTCCTGGTGGTCGAGGGCCGCATCCAGGCCGGGGAACAGGGTTTGCAGACGGTCGATCAACCGAGCGGCGGCAGCTTCTTTGGCCTGTTCGTACTGACGGGGCGACAGCCCCTGCCAGGTCTGCAGCCAGCTCGGCGTGAAGGCGTGGACGATGTGATAGCCCGCCGGAGCCAGGCTGGGATCGAGCAAGGTGGGGATCGAGACAAACAAGGTGCCCTGCTCCGCTTCCAGCTGCGTCCAGTCTTCGAGCAGGATGTGATGACACTCCGTGCCCGGCGGGATGGCCTCAGCCTGCACCCCCAAATGCAGGCTCACAAAGCTGGGTGACTGGCGGTAGCGCTGCTGCCAGCGCCGCTCTCGCTCAGGCAGGTTCGCCGCTGGCAACAGCTGCTCAAACGTGTCCCAACGCGTGGCATTAGAGACGATGCGACGCGCGCGCAGGACCTCGCCGGTGGCCAACTTCACGCCTGTGGCTCGCCCCCGCTCGGTCAGAATCTGCGTCACCCGTGCGCCGTAGCGGATCTGGCTGCCAGCCTTCTCCAGCCCCGTGACCAGGGTCTCGGCGATACGGCCCACGCCGCCCTTGGGATAATTCACGCCGCCATAGTGACGATCAGAAAAGACCATGCCTGCATTGATCATCGGCGTCTGATCGGCGGGGACCACCGACCAGCAGTAGCACTCCATGTCGATGAATTTGAGCAAAGTCGGGTCCGCAATATGCCGCCGCGCAATGTCGCCCGCATTCTGCGGCAAATACTTCACCAGGCCCAAACAAGACAGCGGTTTTTGCAAAAACACCCGTAGCAGATAGCGCGGCTCCTCCAGCGAGAGCAGCTCCATGGAGTTCAAGCAGTTAAACACCGCAAAACACTCGTCGTAAAAGCGGCGAATCCCCTGGCGCTCGTGGGGAAATCGCTCAATCAGTTCCTGCAAGAATTTTTCATAATCCCGATGCACCTTCAGCGCCAAGCCATCCGGCAGATGGTAGTGAATCTGCACTGGGTCGGGCAGCGATTCCAGCTGCGTGCCTACCGCTGCCAAGGCGCGGGTGAGCAGATTGGTCGTACCCTGCGTGCCCAGGCCAAAGATCATCGATGCGCCCACATCGAAGCGATAGCCCTCACGCTCAAAGTAGCCCGCACTGCCGCCCGCAATCAGATAGCGCTCCAGGACCAGGACCTGTGCTCCCTTTGCCGCCAGTTGAGTGGCTGTCACCAGGCCACCAATGCCCGAGCCGATCACAATTACGTCCGCTACATCCGCATCTGTCATGAAGTTGTGTAAACTCCCGCCTCAGGATCCAGCTTAGCGAAGATATGCCCCCGCAGTTGGTCCACATCCTCCGCCCAGCAGTCGGGCTGCGCGGCGGCCAACTGCGCCACCGTGTGTACTCCCCAGGTCACTGCACACGAGCGCACCCCGCCGCGCCGCGCCGTTTCCAAATCAAACGTGGTATCGCCCACCAGCAACGCCGCCTCGCGCGGCAGCGCGAACTGGGCCAGCGCCCGCTCCACTGACTCGGGATGGGGTTTGGCGTGAGTGAGACCCTCTGGCGAGAAAATCGCCCCGAAATAGTCGCGCCAGCCCAGCCGCTCCAAGATCAACTGAATACTGCTACCTCGCTTACTCGAGGCGATGGCCATCAGCCGACCGGCGGTGTGGGCCTCTGCCAGCACTGCTCCCATGCCGGGGATCGGCTGGGTTTGGATCGGCCCAGTCGTCCGGTAGATCTGGCGATAGCGCTCTACCACTGCTGGGATACCGCCCTGCTCCGCCTCGGGCAGCAAGCGGCGCAATTGCTCGGCTAATGGCAAGCCAATCAGCACCCGCCACTGCTCGATCATCGCCTCTGGGAAACCGTATTCGCGCACCGTCTGCACAATGGCCGCTAGAATGCCAGCCTCACTATCGACCAACGTGCCATCGAAATCAAAGATTAGCAGGCGAGGTTGGATCATGGCGTAAGCATAAGGTAGAAGCCCTGGGCGTGAGCTTGGTGGCAGAAGCGAGGTTTCCTGGCATGATAGTCCTACTAGAGAGCCAAACTTTAGCCAGCCACCGGGTTGGGCGGAGGTTCTCGGATCGGGTAAAGCCGCTTTGGATCACATCGCGACCAGGAGGTGTGTGTACGATTAGGCAGTTAGTTCCCGTTTAGCGGCATCGGATTTCGGCAGTCGAGCGGTGGTGGGCGCGGCTATTCCGAATTCGGTCTTCAAATCCGCTTGTTCGCACGCCCCTGCACCCAGGCAGAGACATGTTCATTCTGAAACGGCAGGATGTCGAAATCTCGAGTATTTCCCATCCTCAAAAAGGCCAACAAATTCCTATTCTTCAGTATCAGGGACAGACCTTTCGCCTGCTCAGCGTTTTTGGTGGAGTTCAGAGGGAGGAGGCGGTTGCCTTTTGGCGGGATCTGACTGAGAACCGGGGCAAAGCTTGTGTGCTGCTAGAGGAATCAGATCGCTACAGTGTCTGGGGCAAGGTGAAACTCGATCAGCTCCAGGCTAGTCCAGGCGGCTCTCCTGTTGGCCCCACCAAAGACATCAAAGCTAATCAGTTGCACACTCAGACCTGTCTGTTACTGTTGCAGGGGATATGTCTGGAAGTTGAAGATCTGCTGGGGCCACGTCAGGCTCGCCTGTTCCAACACGACGTTGCCGAGGTTTTTGAGCAGTGGAACTTCCCCCAGACCGACAGCCCGGAATTGCGAGAGCGATTCCTTTCGACCGATCCGCTGGGCACGCTGCAGCTGCCGCCCTGGGATGAACAGCTGCTGCATGTCCTGATCGGCGAATTACACCGGCTTGGGCAGGCTTACTTCGGCAACACCATGTTTACGGGGCGCGTGCTCGCCGCGCTGGATGCGATACCATCTTCTGAAAGATCTCAAGCCCTCGCCTGGCTCAAAGCGACGCCGAAGGGTAAGCTCTGGCAGTAGCCCATGGGGTCAGCCTCTGGTCCACCGAGTCCACGAGGGAAAACATCTGGGAGCAACTATCAGGGGGCCGTCGCCATGAGCAGGACGAAGCTGAAGCCGAGAGAACCCGCAACTGCCAACTTGCCGTTGCCCTTGGTGGTTGCAATTTGTGCTGGTTGGTTTGTGTTGGCGCTGATGTTCTTCCTGCTGTTCAGCACGCCACTACCGGGCAGTGACCAGCGTGCCCTGTGGTACGTTGTTGGCACTTATGTCTTTGAGCTGCTCGGCTTCCTAGCGGCGTCGTTGCTGTGCTTTCGCAACTACCAAAGCCCTCAGATCATTAGCGGGCGCAATGTCTGGCTCTGTTTCGCGCTGGGTACGCTGTTCTACTTTGTCGGCGATTTGATCTTTGGCTGGTACGAACTAGTGCTCAACAAAGAGCCGATTGTGTCGCCAGGCGACTTTTGCTACTTCGCAACCTATGGGCTACTGGGCACCGGCATGGGCCTGGCGGTGACCTCTCGACGGCTCAACTTGGATTTGGTGCAATGGGTTGTGGTGGGCATCGTCGGGCTGGTCGGAGCTGTCGTGTCGCTCGGGGTGACCTACTACGCTGCTGCGGAGCCCGAAGCCCAGAGCGATCTGCTGGCGCAGATTGTAACCGCCGCCTATCCCTTGGGCGACACGCTACTGTTGATCATGGCGACTACCCTACTGCTGGCGTTTTGGGGGGGACGGTTCGCTGAGGCTTGGCGGCTGATCGCGGGCGGGGCTTTGGCCCTCTACGTCGGAGATGTGGGCTTCGCCTACGCCTCAAGTGTCTTGGAAAACTATCAGAGCGGTGGGTTAATTGAAGTGTTCTGGGTTCTGTTCCCAGTTTTGTTTGCCATCGGGGCAGCGGTGGAGTACGACGTGTCCGGCCGTTCTCGGCGGAGTGGCCGCAAGCGTTAGACGGCTCGCCGGTTTACAGGCCCAGCCTGCTCAGCGAACTTCAGGATTTTAGAATTAGAGTACCGAGCACCTCCCAGCCCATGGCCCGCAGCAAACTGACTACCGATGACAAAGCCGAGATCCTTCGCCTCTATCGAGAGAGCGAAGAAACGACTGCCACACTGGCCGAGCGCTACGGCGTCAGCGGCAGCACGGTCAGCCGCATTCTCAAAGACGGCTTGCCGGTGCGGGAGTACGACCAGCTGATCAGTCAGAAGCGTAGCCGCCCCCGCCCAACCGAGGAGCCTGACGAAGAGACCCCGTCTGAAGTCAGTAGCGCCGACCAGCTCTCGGTTTTGCCGATGCTGGAGGAGCCCGAAGAGCCCGAAGAGCCCGAAGAGCCAACTGTACCGCCTGAACCTCAAGCGCCGCCCGTTGTAGTGGCGCGGATCGAGCCACCCAAGCTGAGGGAGGCGGTACCGCCAGCGGTGGAGCCAGCGGTAATCGAAGCCGTGATCAAAGAGGTCACCCAAGACATGCTCGCTACGGAGGTGGATAGTGCCCTGCCTGCTACCGAAGAGCTGCTGGTGAACGATGAGTTTGGCATTCCCGGCGAACTGGATGTTCTAGACATTGAGGACGAGGACGACGAGCTCGAAACCGCAGGCGACCTCGATGAGGACGACCTGGAGGCTGGTGACTTTGACGACGACGACGACCTCGACGATCTAGAGGAAGAAGGCGAACTCACGCCAACAGCTCTGCGCCTCAAGTCTTCTAAGCAGGGAGAGACAATCAGCATCCTGCCCTTGGAGAATGCGCAGCTGCCGCGCACCTGCTACATTGCGGTCGACCGCCGCACCTCAGAGCTGGTCACCCGTCCGCTCAAGGACTTCGGCGATTTAGGCCAGTTTCCACCGGGCGAAGTTCAAGAGAGGACGCTGCCGGTATTCGATAACCATCGCATCGCCAGTCGCTTCTCGAACCGGGCACAGCGGGTGATCAAGTTCCCCGGCAACCTGCTCAACAAAACCCAGAGCTATCTCCAGGCCAAGGGCATCACTCGTCTGTTAGTGGACGGTCAGGTTTATTCGCTGGAGCCAGAGCCTTAGAGGGGTCAGCGTCTAGCTGCGGTTGGAAGACCGGCGGCAGCGTGGCGGGCGTGGCGGTCGCCGTCGGCTTCTGGGCAAAGCTAAAGGAGGTTGATAGGGCGGGCGAGAGCGCCACGGGCTGAAGCTGCCGCTCTAGCTCGTTGGTCGTGGAGACCAGGCTGCTCAAGCCGTTCACCAGCTGGCGCAGATTGGTACGGAACTGGGGGTCGCCAGTCAGCTCGTCGAGGTCAGCGGTGATCTTCTGGGCGTTCTGAAAAGTCGTGCGGGCGGATTCTAGGGTGTCGCGCAGGGCGGTCAGGGTAGCAGGATTGCTGGCCTCCGATGACAAGCTGCGAATGCTGATGGCTGCCGCCGCCGCGTTGGCCGACAGCTCCTCCAAGTTGCGCACAAACTGGCCGTTCTCCGCTAGGGGGCGCAGCGAAGCGACCACCACACGCACATCGGCGGAGGTCTGGCTGAGGCTATCCAGGGTGCGGGCAATGCTGGCGCGATTGGTATTGAGCAGCGTGTTTACTTCGCCCGCCGTGCCGCCCAGCTTGTCGGCGGCTCGCCCGATCGAGTCGGCCGCAGTGGCGACATTGCTCAGCCGCTTCTCGGCGGTGAGCGAGAGACTGGCCAGGTTCTTGCTGAGTTGGCTGACGCTACTGGCGGCTTCACCGATGTTTTGCGTAGTGACGCTCAGATTTTGCAAGACGCGCTCGCTGTTAAGGGTCTCGGCCAGTTGACCATAAACGCGCAGCAGTTCCTCAAAGCTGGCCCCGGTCTCGCCCACCAACGTGGTGTTCTGGCAGATGATGGCCTCGACATTGCAGGCGGGGTCGGTCGGGCCGGGGGTACCGTCAGCGATCTTGCCGAGCGGTGTGATGTCGATGGCCGTTTCGCTCACCAGCCCTGATTGGTTCGAGATGATCTGTGACTTGCGGGGAATGAGCAGATCCCGGCGCGTGATCTCCACCACGATATTGACGCCATTGGGACCTGGCTCAACGTCTGCGACCCGACCGACGTTTACGCCCCGGTAGCGCACTGCTGCGCCGCGCCGCAGACCGTTGGCCGAGTCGAAGGCGATTATGAAGCGAAAACTGCCGCCCCCTGGCTGAAATCCCCGCAGCCACAAGATTAGACCGCTGAACAGGCCGATCCCCAGCAGGATCAGCAGTCCTAGGGTCCCCTCCCGTCTCAGCGCCCGTGTGTTCATCCTGAATCCATTCTCCTGTGTTTTGGGTGAGCGGGTTGGAGGTTCAGCCTTTGGCGTGGTCAATCACTTGGATCGGTCCTTCGAGGCTGCCCTGGAAGAACTGACGGACATAAGGATCGTCCGCCCCATCCACCTCCTCAACGGTTCCTTGCCAGCGAATTTTGCCACCGTAAAGCAAAATAATCCGATCGGCAGTACGGCGGATCGTGCTCTCTTGGTGGGTGACGATCACGTAGGTCTCGCAGACGCGGTGAACCTGCTGCAGGTCGCGGATCAGGTCTTCAATCACCGTGGAGGCGATGGGGTCTAGGCCCGCTGTAGGTTCGTCATAGAGCAGAATTTGGGGGTCATCCGCTGGGTTGGCCGGGTCTTCCATGATTGCGCGGGCGAAGCTAACCCGCTTGCGCATGCCACCCGAGAGCTGGGCTGGATACAGGTTCTCAATGCCTTTGAGGCCGACACGTTCCAGCCGGTCGGCGACGATTTTACCGATCTCGGCGCGGGGCAGGACTGAGTGTTCGTAGAGAAAAAAGCCGACGTTTTCGTCAATAGTGAGCGAGTCAAACAGCGCCGCATTCTGAAACACCATGCCGATGCGGATCCCCTGACGTTGATTGATCGCCTTGCCACCGATCAGTAGGCTGCCGCTATCTGGCTCCAACAGGCCCGCAATAATTCGAAGAATCGTGGACTTGCCGGTGCCAGAGGGGCCGATAATTGCTAGGGCCTCTCCTTGGTAGACCTTCAAGCTCACGCCGTCGAGGATCACATTGGAGCCGAAGCGTTGGTGGACGTTGCGAAGTTCGATCAGGGGCTTAGGCGACGATGGGGGCATGGTCTAGAGCAAGCAGCGTGCTGTCACACCCTGCAATTTACGGCAACGATCTACCCTGAGCTTAGCCTTGCCAAGCCTATTGGGCCTGAATGGAGAGTGCGGAGTGCCCCTGTAGATGAACGGTTGCTCCCGTCGTTTGCTATCTCAAACCTCCCCAGAGTAGCTTAGATTCGATGGGCACGAGAGACAGAAGTTGTGGGTTGGATGTCTTCCAGGAACAAGCGATCACCGCTGCGCTCGGGTCGCCGCTCTGCAAAAAATAAGCTGACCCCCCGGAAAGTTGCGCTCTATGTGCTTTTCCTGGGGCTCTGCGCGGGGGTCGCGCAGTTGCTCAGCGGCAATTTGGTGCTCGGCGGTGTGCCTTCCTCAATTGTCTTGCAGGTTCTGGGTGATGACGTGGCACGTGCTGCGCTGCTGTCGGGCGACAAGGTCGCGCTGCACGACCGCATGGACGACATCGGCATCGAGATCAAGATGAAGGATTATTACCGCCCGCGCTACCTCAATAACGAAGCGGCTCTCGATCAATACATTCACCAGATTCTCTACGAGCGCACGGGCTATGTCGGAGCAGACTACGTGGTCGGCGGCGGCGGCAAGCTGGTGCTCAAGAGTCAGGCCCAGTAGTCCTGAGCCTCTCCAAGTGTCAGGTGTGCCTTGTCAACTGGCGCGCTCGCCTCTCGAATAGGCGAGTGTCCTTCTCGACTAGCCGTGCCTGCGTCTCGAACAGGCGAGCTTCTTTCTCAAGTGGCCGCGCATGCTTCCTAATTGGGCAAGCGTGCTTCTCGATTAGCTGTGCATGCTTCTTGATTAGCCGTGCACGCCTCTCGAATAGGCGAGCGTCCTTCTCGGTTAGCTGTGCGTCCCAGAGTTGCCTAGCAGTGCCAAGATCTGTGCTTCCACGCGTGCGCCCAAACTAGCAGCTGCCGGGCCAGGCCGATAGACCTGGACCGGCACGCCGTCGGCGCTGGACTCCAGCCTGCCCTCCGCAGGTGCGTCGGTGCGAAGGTTGACGCAGAGGCTCTCGCGGGGCAAAAAGTCAGGTTCGCAGGTCAGCAGCGCCGCCAGGCTGTCCCAGAAGTAATAATCCTGCTGGTTGACCCCCTGTAGCAGAGTCGCGGCGGTCTGGGCCGGGGCGCCTGGCGTAGCTTTGAGTTCCTGAATAAAACGAGGCGTCATGGGCACGGCGTTGGTGACATCCAGGGTGACCAACTCCAGGGGCAATGCCTGCGCCAGACAAAAAGCGGCAGCAGCAGGGTCGCAGTACAGATTCCACTCCGCACTGCCGTCGTGGTTGGGTTGAGCGTGGGCGTGCGGGTCCACATTGCCGCCTGCCTCTAAGCCCCCGGCCATCAGCACCACACGGGCCAGGTTGCGGGCGATCTCGGGGGCCTGCCTCAGCGCGGCAGCCAGATTCGACAGGGGGCCGGTCCCCAGCAGAGTCACGGGCTCGGTGCTGGCCTGGATGGCGCGGATCAGAGTCTCGGGTCCCGCTCTGGCCACCGAGCGTCGGTTGGCCTGGGGGTAAGCGTTCAGGTAGTTAATGCTTTCGCGCTGCCAAGCCTCAGGGAAGGGATGGGGCAGCGTATAGAGTTCGTAGGCCAGCGCTACCGGTGGATGGCCCAGCTGATCGAGAACCTCGGCCAGCACCTTGGCGGAGACCTCAGGAATTGCATCGCCCGAATTGACGACCACCGCTTTTAGGTCTACTGCCGGATGCGCGGCCAACAACAAGGTTGCGACTAGATCATCGGCGTGGCCGTCTTGGTCATGAATAACGGGGGTCGGGCTCACAGGCTCAGCCTAGCGCGGATGAACGCCTGGACTGCCGTCAAGATCTCAGGCGTCACCTCATGCCCCGCTTCAAATTCGGCGTACCGCAGCGTCACCTTCGCTGCTTGCAGGATGTCGCGAGCGCGCTGCGCAAAGCTCAGGGGCACCACTTGGTCCTGCCGCCCGTGGGCGATCAGAATTGGCGGGTAGCCAGCCCTGGGCTCGGGCGGTAGTTCCAACAGCCAGCCGCTCAGGCAAATCAGGCCGGCCAGCGGCGTCGACAGCTGCAAGCCCAGGTTCAGCGTCATCGCGCCACCCTGGGAAAAGCCCGCCAGGATCGTGCGGGCGGGCGGAATGCCAGTGTCTGTCTCCAGTTTCTCTAGCCAGGTATGCAGGGCCTGACGAGTTTGAGGGAGCCCCGTTTCGCCGCCGCTCAATGGGCCGATGCCGATCCGCGACAGGTCGTACCAGGCGCGTCCCTGCGCCAGTTGTGGGTGGCGCAAGGGACCGGCAGGCAGGTGATAGTCCAACTGAGGCAGCCCCAGATAGGGCACCAGCTGTGCCAACTCCTGCGGATTGCCGCCCCAACCGTGCAAGATCACCACCAGGCCAGCCGCAGAGCCTTGGGCAGGCACATGCACCGCTTCCAGGGGCGCAACAGGCGAATGGGTCATGAATAACCTGAGACTTCTCCGCAATCGATTGTAGGCGCTCCGTCACAGGCAGTGCAGAAAACCGAATCTCTAGAGACAGACCTGCTAGAACTTGAGAACGAGCCCTTGAGCGCATGGGCAAGCGTCTCCCCAGAGCAATGCTGCCGGAAGAACTTTTGACCCGTTACGTCGCAGGCGAGCGCAACTTCCGCAAGGCTTACCTGGTCTGGGCCGACCTGTTGGGTGCCTACCTCGCTGGCGCTGATCTGATGGGAGCCTACCTGGTGGGAGCCTACCTCAACGAGTCCACGCTGATGGGGGCTGACCTGCGGCGAGCCAACCTGAGCCGGGCTTATCTGTATCGGGCTGACTTGAGCGGGGCCTATCTGCGGGAAGCCAACCTCAGCCAGACCGATCTCAGCCGCGCCAACCTCAGCGAGGCCAACCTGGCCTACACCGATCTGAGCAAAGCCAACCTCAGCGAGGCCAACCTCAGCCTCGCCGACCTACGCGAGGCCAACCTCAGCCTCGCCTATCTGAGACGGGCCAACCTGCACCGGACCAACCTCAGCGGCGCGAACCTGCTCGGGGCCGATCTCAGCCGCGCCTATCTCAGCGGGGCCAACCTCGGCAGTGCTGACCTGAAGCGGGCCAACCTGCTGGCGGCTGATCTCAGCGGCGCGAATCTGAGCGGAGCCAGAATGCCCGACGGCTCAATCCACGCCTGAGTTGTGCAAGCGCGCCCAACAGGACTCGAACCTGTGGCCGACCGCTTAGAAGGCGGTTGCTCTATCCACTGAGCTATGGGCGCTAGCGCGAGCCCTAGAGCCAACGCACTGTCCAAAATCCTACTGCAAGACGGCCCGAGCTAGCAGCCAAAACACACCGTCTACTCGTTCTCGGCGGGTTCGATAATACGCTGGAACAGGTAGCCCGTGCCGCGAGCGGTCAGGATCAGCTCCGGGTTGCTGGGGTCGTCTTCAAGCTTGGCGCGTAGACGAGAGATGTGGACATCGACGACGCGGGTGTCCACGTGGCGCTCGGGCGTGTAGCCCCAAACTTCTTGCAGGATCTCCGAACGGGAGAAGGGCTCGCCCGAGCGGCTCACCAGCAGCTCTAGCAGGCTGAATTCCATGCCTGTTAGCCGGATGCGCTCGTCCCCTTTGTAGACCTGACGCTTGTTGGTGTCGATGCGCAGGCTGCCAACGTGGATCACACCGGAGCTGGGGATGCCGGAGCTGCCAGTCTTTTCTACCCGACGCAGCACCGAGCGGATCCGGGCTTCCAGTTCCTTAGGCGAGAAGGGCTTAACGACGTAGTCATCTGCGCCGAGTTCCAGGCCGGTGATGCGGTCGGCCACGTCGCCCAGGGCGGTGAGCATGATAATTGGCACGTCAGACTCTTTACGTAGCTCCTGACACACGCCGTAGCCATCTAGCTTTGGCATCATCACGTCTAAAACCACGAGGTCCGGGATCTCGCTGCGGAACATGTCTAAGGCTTCTTCGCCATCGGCAGCAGTCACCACATCGTAACCAATCATGGAAAGGCGGGTTTCCAGGATGCGGCGAATGCTGGCCTCGTCGTCAACTACCAGTATTTTTTCTTTGTGAGTCTCCAAAATCCCCAACTCTCCTACATCGAATATTGGAAAGGTTTATTTTTCAACACTTTAACATTTCGCGCTTTGCAGAGAAACGAAGGAAATTATTACGCTTTGCAGTGATTTTTACAATCGTCGTCGGCCTTGAAGCTTTGGGTCAGCCCTGATATACCGTCAGTATATGGGGTCTTCTTCGGCGTTGGAACCTCTCAATCAACCCGGACCTTACCGATTGCCAAAGCTGTACAGAACAACTTTTGTGAAGTATTTTAAGAACTGACCGATCAAGTTGTGTAAAGAATCATTCCCTGATTTTGTCGTTTTTTTAGTGAGGTAGTTTGCCATGGTGGAACCCACCCAAACCCCCAAGGTCGAGGATCCAAAGTTTGGTTTTAACGACTATGCCGAGCGTCTGAATGGACGGGCGGCCATGGTCGGCTTCTTGCTGGCGCTGGTGATTGAGTACGTCACCGGCCAAGGGCTGCTGTCCTGGTTGGGCTTGCGCTAGGTTACAGGTTGCTTAGGTAGTCCAGCACCGCAGCGGCCAGCGTCTCATTGCCGTCCTTGGCCAGAGGCTGGTCGGTGCGCGGCGGCAGCGGCTCCTGCTTGAGAAACGCCCAGTCCCCTCGGTAAAACGCCTCGGGGCTGATCACCTGATGGGGGCTGTGATCCTGATAGCCAGAGAGCAGCACCGCCGCCTCAGCGAAGCCCGAGCGCTCTACACAGGTCGCAGGTACCCCTACCCGACAAGCTTCCGAAAGAGTGCCATAGCCAGGTTTGCAGATCACACGAGCGCACAGGGGCATGACGTCCACCGGGCGGGTGGTGCGGTCCTGGATCTGGATCAGGTTGGGTAAGTCGGTGGGTGAGCGGCGGTCAAAGGTGACGAATACCCAGTCTGGGTGGCGCAGCACCGTATCGTAAGGGATCTGGTTAAGGCCCAGACCGCCGAAGGTGAGCAGGGCAATTGGGCGGTCCTCCGGCAGCCGGAATCGCAATTGAACGTCAGCGGGCAAGTAGCGGGGATTGCCACCCGTGAGCCCGATGTCCTCGCTCTGCGGGAAGGCGCTCATCGCTTCGTGAAAAGGCAAACGGAACAGGCGGTCGCACTGGCCATAGAGGCCGCTCATCCAATCGGCGACTTCTTCAAACTCGCCGCCCCAGTCGCGGTAGATAAAGTCCCAACCAAAGTTACTGACTGCCCAAGCAGGTAGGTTAGCTGCCTGGGCAATGGCAACCGCCAAGGGTGGCACGTCCAACAGCAGCAGTTGCACCCGGTTGCGCGTCAGAAAATCCACCTCAGCAGCAATGAAGGCGTTTTGGCGGGCGCGGAAGTCGCGTAGCTTCTGCAACGTGGCCGGTTTGTCCATGGTCAAGCTGTCGGACTGGACCACACCGGGCTCGAATTCGCGCGGACGCAGGATGAAGTCGCCGGGCAGGTAGGCTTCGAGCAACCAGCGAGGCACAGTGGTGGTGAGAATCAGCAACAGGTCGGGGCAGCGCTTCTGAACCTCCGCCAGAGCCGCGGCAGTGCGTGTAGCGTGACCAAAGCCATGGCTGGTGATGGCCGCGTAGAGGGTCGGGCGAGGCATAGGACTGGTTAAGACTTGGTGAGCACAAACAGACTCCCTTCGTTGCCCCGGCTGATACGCAGGTCGTCATCCAGGTAGGTGACCTCCAGCCAGCCGCGCTGCTCGCGGTTTCGAATAGCGAAATCTAAGGCCAGGAATTTCTCGCCGGTCTCGAAGCGTTCCAGGTAATTGCTCACCCCCCGATAGCCGATCAACCGTTGCAGACCCAGAACAAACCGTTCAAAGCGAACATTCAGCCGCCGCTCTGAGACCACTTCAAAGCGAGCGCCTACGCTCACCAACCCCTCCAACAGAGGTAGCCCTGTGACCTCCGCCACATTGTAGACTTGCCCAGTTGAGGCTCGAATACACTGATAGATCTGGCCCAGCTTTAGCACCGGAAAGTTCCCTAAGCCCAGCAGCTCTTGGCTACTGGTGTAGAGTAAGCGCCAGATACCATCCAACTTTTCGGGGGTCTCAGTGGGGCGGGGGATGGGGTTGTAGGTTTCCAGGTTAGTGGCAGCGGCCAGGATTGCCTGCCTGTCTTGCTCCTGGGCGTTTAGTCCCCGGTCCATCCCGGCAATCGCCGCCAATAATGCGCTTTTGCCAATCATGGCATCTGAATCAAGGTGGAAGGGTGTTTGAGGGCCTCATGAGCACTCTAGCAGTTCAAGCTTAAAGAACCGTCAGAGACTGCCAGAGATAGAATGCGGTTAGAACCCTAAGTCCTGACACAAACGCCTTGCCCCTCCCAAGCTACTGGCAGTTGCTGATTCCCCCGGTGGCTGGTGGCGTCATCGGCTATTTCACCAATGATTTGGCGATCCGGATGTTGTTCCGGCCCTACCGCCCGATCTATGTCGGCGGGCGCAAGCTGCCCTTTACGCCAGGCCTGATTCCGGACAATCAAGAGCGTCTGGCCAAGCGCATTGCCGACACGATCATGGGGTCGCTGCTGACCCCCGAGGAACTGCAGAACCTTGCCCGTCGCCTGCTGGAGACCGAGCGCATGCAGGCGGCCATTCTCTGGTTGCTGCGTGTGGCCCTTGACCAAGTGCGCAACGACACTGAACAGAAGACCGCGCGGCTGTTGGCGGGCGTCCTGCACGATCTGCTGAACCAATCGCTGCCCCGCCTGCTGCGGGTGCTGGCGCGGCGCGAAGACTTTCTAGAGACACAGCTCAACCAGATCTTTGACCAGGTGCTGCTCGATCTGCAGCTCAACGAAGCCCAAGCCACTCAATTGGCGGTCTGGTTGTTGGAAGTCGTCGTGCCGCCAGATAACCTGCGTGATGCTCTGGTCAGCTTCTTGACCGACCGCAACATCGAGATCGTTGACGAGGGCTTTCGCGAGAAGGCCAGCGGCACCTACTGGGTGGTGGCTAATTTGTTCGGCGCTCGCAATGCCCTGTTGCGCTTGCGCACGTTCTGCATTGAGGATCGGGAAGAAGCCAATCGCCGCATTGCGGAGCTGACCACCGCCCTGGGCGTGAGTCAGCGGTTGATCGAACTGTTGCAGAACCTATCGTTGCAAAACCTGCCGGTGACCACCGTGCGCCAGCTCCGGCGAGCCATGCGCGAGAGTGTACGGACCTATGTCCGCGACCAAGGGGCCAGTGTGCTCCAGAGCTTCGGCGACACCATCGACTGGGATGGCGTCGCTACCCTGCTGCTCAACCGCCTGCGCAACTCGCCCGTGGTCGGCACTTCCCTGGAGGTCGTCAGCCAGGAGCTGGCCCTGATCCTAGAGCGTTATCTTGAGCAGGATCTGGAGGCAATTGTGGCGAAGGCGATTCCCATCCTGGATCTTGACCAGGTGATCATCGACCGAGTCAAGTCAACTCCTCCGGCAGAGCTCGAGGCTGCGATTCAGGGCATCGTCCAGAAAGAACTGCAGGCAATTGTCAACCTTGGGGGCATCCTGGGGGTGTTAGTGGGCCTGATTCAAACTGGATTGCTGCTGCTGCAACTGTGAAGATTGGATAGATTCGAGACAGATACGTCCCGGTTGAGCCGTATAGATTACGCGTCCTTTACTCGAAGCCGCGATGGCTTTAGCAACTCTTTAAATAAGAAACCGGACAACTTGCGCTGCGACAGGCACTATGGATATCGGACAATAGGGCCAGCCCGAGTGAGGGCAGTTACCCCTCCCTGCCAATGCACCTCCCACACAGCTGCCTCCCTTGGGTGATCAAACTGCTTGTCTTCCAGATACAGGCTCTGGCAAACAGGCAGAGTTTGTGGGTCTGGTGCCTTGCAGCTAACTCAGTTTCATCTGCCGTTTCGCCTCGCCAGGGGCGGCTTTGAGTGAGCGTACGACCCCATGAGCTACTGCTTTAACCCCACTTGCGTGCATCCGGAGAATCTCACCCACACCAGCTTCTGTCAGGCTTGTAACAGTCAGTTGTTGTTAAGGGAACGCTATCGGGCACTGGAGCCACTGGGTCGGGGAGGATTTGGGGCGACATTCCTCTCCCGCAATGAGGCAAACCCTCAGGGCAATCTGTGCGTAGTCAAGCAGCTGCGCCCAGCCGCTACATCGCGTAACCAGCTAAAGATGGCGCGGGAGCTGTTTGAGCGGGAAGCTCGCACCCTCAAGCAGGTGGGCTCGCACCCTCAGGTGCCTGAGCTGTTGGAATCGTTTGTCGAGAATGAAGAGTTCTATTTGGTTCAGGAATACATTGAGGGTGAGACCCTGCGGCAGGAGGTTGAGCGTCGAGGACCCTTCGATGAGTCAGAAGTGCGCACCTTCCTGCTGGAGATCTTACCCGTCCTAGCGTTTATCCATCAGCAGCGGGTGATTCATCGTGACCTCAAACCGGCCAATCTGATTCGCCGCAAGCGTGACAGCAAGCTGGTGTTGATTGACTTCGGTGCGGTGAAGCATCAGGTTGGCCAGACCGTGCTGATGAGTGGTGAAGCAACGGGAACCGAGAACTCTGAATCAGATCGGACGGCGTTGACGGCGTTTGCCGTGGGCACACCGGGGTTTGCGCCACCTGAGCAGATGGCGTTGCGCCCAGTCTACGCCAGCGATGTCTACGCCCTGGGCATGACCTGCCTCTACCTGCTGACAGGACGCTCTCCCAAACACCTTGAGCACGATCCGTCCACCGGAGAGCTTCTATGGCAGAGCCAAGTTTCGCTCAGTCCAGACTTCAGCGCTATCCTCAAGAAAATGTTAGAGGATGCGGTCAGGCAGCGTTACCGCGCGGCCACTGATGTCCTGCGCGACCTCAACCTTGCGCCGCACCTGGGAGCTCTGGCCCAGAGCCTGACGGCCCAGAAGCCTAGCAAGCCGGTTACGACCCAAGGCTACCGCTCCGCCTTTCGCAAGCCCAGCACGACCAGCGGCGGCAACTCGACCAGCCAGAGCCTAGGGCATTCCAGCGGCAGCGGACAGACCAGCGGCAATAGTCAGTCCTCGGCGGGGGTGGTGCGTCTGGCAACGGCTATCCGTCGGCGCAAGTCAGAGCAGGCGGGCACGGCGCTGCGCTCAGCCCCGCCGCGTCCGATTGTCGTGACTCCACTTTCACCGTCGGCCAACGACCTAGAGCAGCAGATGCGTCTGTTGCGCACCGACTACACCAAGGGAATTCGCAACTTCTCGGGACGCGAACTCAGCCAGGTAAACCTGCGCGCTTGTGTGCTGTGCGATGCGATCTTCAGCCAGGCCCGTTTGACCAAGACCAACTTGCGTGGCGCGGACCTGCGCCACACGAATTTTAGCCAGGCCAGTTTGGCCCAGGCGGATCTGCGCGACGCCCACTGTACCGATGCTTACTTCAGCCATACTGACCTGGCAGGGGCCGACCTGCGCGGGGCCGACCTACGCAATGCTTACTTGAGCAATGCCAATCTGCGTGGAGCCAATTTGGGTGGCGCCAATCTGACCGGGGCGAAGGTCACTCCAGAACAACTGGCGCTGGCGCGCACTAACTGGAACACAATTTTCCCGAATGGCAAGAAGTTTCACTGGCGTCCCTAGGTAGTGAATTGATGCTGAGGAAACCGGTTTTATTCGGATTCATCGTCCGGTACCTGGGCATCGTGGTAGAGCGCTTGCAGGGTTTGACGCTCAGTTCGCCGGGAGGGACGGCGGTAGCGTTTAGACTCCAGCCGAGGCTCCTGTTGCAAGCTGCCCGCTGCCCCAGACTTGACCTTCAGCGTTGCATCGGGAGCGGTTATCTGCGCTAGTTTAGCCTCGCGCGTTAGGACCTCTGCTAGAAAATCGCGATAGTGGGCGTAGCGCTCCCAATCGCCTCGCACCTCGCAGCCAGGCTCTTCTCGGTGCAGACAATTGTTAAACTGGCAGGCTGCTGCCAGCAGCCGTTCCCGGATCTCGGGAAAGCAGGCCGCCAACTGTGAGGCTGTCATCGTCAAGTCTGGCTGATTGAATCCCGGTGTATCGGCGAGCAGACCAGCGCCAGGTAACTCAAACAGTTCGACGTGCCGGGTGGTGTGCCGCCCGCGCCCTAGGTAGGCCGAGAGTGCTCCCACCCGCAACGAGCGATCTGGGATCAGCGCGTTGATTAGACTCGATTTGCCGACGCCCGACGGACCTGCCACCACGCTGATGCTGTTTTGCAGCGTGGCGCCTAGCACCTCCAGCCCCACCCTGCTGTGCACACTAACTAAAACCGGTGAGTAACCCCAAGTCTGAAGTCGGTGGTCCCAATTGCGCTGTTCCGACTCAGCGAGCAGATCGGCCTTGCTGAGACACAGCAACACTTTCAAGCCGCTGGCCTCGGCCGTGACCAGAAAGCGGCTGAGCTGGAGCGGCTCTAAGGGCGGCTCTACTAGGGCAAACACCAGTAGCACCCGATCCGCGTTGGCAATGGGGGGCCGCTCCAGTTCACTACGCCGGGGCAAAACTGCTGCAATCGCGCCCCGACTGCCCTGCCAGTCAGGCTCGTCTACGCTGACCCGGTCACCGACTAGCACCTGGGTGCCGATCTTCTTGAGGCGGGTTCGACGGGTGCAAAGTAGCTCGGTGCCCTGATCCAGTCGAACCTGATAATAATTGGCCTGAGCGGCCAGGACGGTTCCCGACCAGAGGTTGCCTTCACTCATGGTGCTGAAACGGCGCTGCCCCGACGCACCCGTAACACGAAAAAGTCGCCTTGATCCTGGATCTGGAGGATCTTGTGGCCCTCTAGGGTCAAGCTACTAGGCACCTGCTCAATTGGTTCGCCTGGGTCAAGCCAGACCTCCAGCAGATGCCCCGGCTGCATCCGGTCTAAGCGCAACTTGGCGCGCACAAAATTGATCGGGCAGGGCGTGCCTCGAAGATCCAACGGCTCTGGCGGCGATGTGCCCACCATATCAGTTGCGGAACAGCCCCCCCAGGAAGCCGTCAACATTCCCCCCCTTAGACCGGTCGCCTCGCAGGCGGACCAGTTTTTCCAGCAGCTCTCGCTCCTCAGCGCTCAGACGCATGGGAATTTCTACCAGCACCGTCACCCGATGATCGCCTCGGCTGACCGGGTTACCTAAGCGCGGCACGCCCCGATTTTCTAAGGTCAACACTGTGCCCGGCTGCGTGCCCGGCGGGATCGCGATCTCTTCTTTGCCGTCTACCGTGTTGAGCTTGACGCGCGCGCCCAAGATCGCCTGGAGATAGCTGATCTTCAACTCCGAGACGATATCAATGCCATCGCGCTGGAATTCAGAGTCTGCCTGCACAAACAGATAGACGTAAAGGTCGCCTGAGGGGCCGCTTCGCTCGCCCGCATCGCCCTCTCCCGAGACTCGCAACCGGGTGCCACTGTCCACGCCTGCGGGGATGGTGATCTTGAGCTTCTTGGTTACCTGAGTCTGGCCGGAGCCGCTGCAAGTTTCACACTTGTCTTCGATTACCTGGCCCGAGCCGTTGCAAGTGGGGCACACCGACACCTGCGTAAAGCTGCCAAAGGGCGTCCGTGTGGCCCGACGCACCTGCCCCGAGCCGGTGCAGGTCGAGCAAGTGCGTGGACGAGTACCTGCTCGGGCTCCGGAGCCCGAGCAGGTGGTGCAGGTTTCCAGATGGCTGATGCGAATCTGCTTTTCGCCGCCGAACACTGCCTCGCGGAATTCCAGTTTTAGGTCAAAGCGCAGATCGTCACCTCGGGTTGGTCCCCCTCGACGACGCGCGGTTCCCGGTCCCCCTGAAGTGCTGCCGGCAAAGCCACTGAAAAAGCTCTCGAAGATGTCGGCGAAGCCGCCGATGTCGGCGAAATCTTGGAAGCCGCCCGCCCCAGCTGCTGCCCCGCCGACCCCTGCTTCACCAAAGCGGTCGTAGCGGCTGCGCGTCTCGGGCTCAGAGAGAATCTCGTAGGCCCGATTGATCTCCTTGAAGCGCTCTTCCGCTCCCTCTTCCTTGTTGACGTCAGGATGATACTTGCGGGCTAGGCGGCGGTAGGCTCGCTTGATCTCTTCTTTGTCGGCGTCTCGGGAGACGCTAAGGATCTCATAATAGTCACGGGCCATAGAGCGCTGGCAGATTGGGGGTTGGTTGAACGGCGGACTTTCTGTCTCTACTCTCCACTAGTGTACGCTGTACACTCGCTAGTCTACGGCTTCATAGTCGGCGGTCAGGGTATCTTCGTCGTCGTAGACCGGTCCACGACCGTCGCTGGCCCCACTCGGATCATCGGTCATTACGCCCCCTGAACCGTTGCTGCTAGCCGTTGCTCCCAGGCTAGAGCGCTGATAGACTGCCGCACCGATCGCGAACAGGGCGTTCTGTAAGGCGTCCAGTTTGGCCTTCACCTCTTCCACAGTCGAGTTACGGTTGGCCAGGGCTTCTTTGAGCTCGACGACTTTTTGGTCCGCCTGCAGCTTGAGGGGCTCGTTGATCAGCTCGGCGTTCTCCTTGATCGTAGTCTCGTAGCTGTAGAACAGGGCATCGGCCTGATTACGCAGCTCAACGATCTGCCTACGTCTGCGGTCGTCGTCGGCGAACGCCTCGGCTTCTCGCCGCATCCGCTCGACCTCATCTGAGGTCAGCCCCCCGGTATTGGTGATGCGAATGCTCTGCTCACGCCCCGTGCCTTTGTCTTGAACGGAGACGTTCAAAATACCGTTGGCGTCGATGTCGAAGGATACCTCGATCTGAGGCACGCCTCTGGGAGCTGGAGGAATCCCCGTGAGCTGGAATTTGCCCAGCGATTTGTTGTCCTGAGCCATCGCCCGCTCGCCTTGCAGCACATGGATTTCCACCACCGTCTGGCCGTCGGTGGCTGTGGAAAACACCTGCGATTTACTGGTGGGGATGGTGGTATTGCGGTCTATGACGCGGGTGAATACTTCACCTAAGGTCTCGATACCCAGCGACAGCGGCGTCACGTCCAACAGCAGCAGGTCCTTGACCTCGCCGCCTAAAACTCCCGCCTGAATCGCCGCGCCCAAGGCCACTGCCTCGTCTGGGTTGACCGACTTGTCTGGAGCCTTGCCACCGAAGAACTTGCGAATCGCGTCCTGCACACCTGGCATGCGAGTGGAGCCGCCCACCAGAATAATTCGGTCGATGTCGCTAGTGTCCAGCTCGGAGTCCTTGATCGCTTGGGCGGTGGGCTCTAGCGTGGCTTCGATCAGGTGGTTCACCAGCTCCTCAAACTTAGCTCGGGTCAGCTCCATCTCCAGGTGCTTTGGCCCCGAGTCATCCGCCGTGATGAACGGCAGGTTTACGGAGGTTGCCAAGGTACTAGAGAGTTCGATCTTGGCTTTCTCTGCCGCTTCCTTGAGCCGCTGGATCGCCATCTTGTCCTGAGCTAGGTCGATGCCCGTGTTCCCCTGGAAGTTCTCGATCATCCAACGTACCAGGCAGTCATCGAAGTCATCACCGCCCAAGTGATTGTTGCCTGAGGTTGCCTTCACCTCAAACACGCCGTCGCCTAGCTCCAGGATCGAGACGTCAAAGGTGCCACCCCCCAGGTCAAACACCAAAACCTTCTGATCAACCTTCTGTTTATCCAGCCCGTAGGACAGGGCCGCTGCCGTGGGCTCGTTGATGATGCGCAGCACTTCCAACCCAGCAATCGTACCCGCATCCTTAGTGGCCTGCCGCTGCGCGTCGCTGAAATAGGCGGGCACGGTGATCACTGCCTGCGTCACCGTCTCGCCCAGATAGCTCTCGGCGTCCTGTTTCAGCTTCTGCAGGATCATCGCGGAGATTTCTTGGGGCGTGTACTCTCGGTTGCGAATTTCAACGTTGACGGTTTCGTCGCGGCCCCGCGCCACCTTGTAAGGAACGCGCCCCCGCTCGACCTCAGTGTCTGGCCAGCGCCGCCCGATAAAGCGCTTGATGCTGAACACCGTATTCTCAGCATTGGTCACTGCCTGACGCTTGGCTAACTGGCCGATCAACCGGTCGCCGCTTCGGGTAAAACCTACAATACTGGGGGTTGTCCGTCCGCCTTCGGAGTTGGCGATTACGACAGGCTGGCCACCTTCAAGCACCGCTACACAGCTATTGGTGGTCCCTAGGTCAATCCCGATAACTTTACCCATATCCAGCGACCGAGCGCCTCAAGTTATGCGATTATGTCAGTCTGGCAATTTCTAAGCGGCTCCCGCAAGCCTCGCCACCCCAGTTAAAAGCGTTCAGCAACTGCAAACCTTTAGACATCGAGCAAGCTGCTAGAGCAGGTTCGAGCAATCTTTCTGAGGCACCCTGCCCATCTGTCGAGAGTATCACGGGCTTCCAGGGAGCATCAACGTCGCCCCAAGCATAGCCTAGTGAAGAATAGCTAGGCAGCTGATGGGACAAAGACTCGCCCATCAGCCTACAGCTGGCCCCTCTCCATCTCCCACCGGTGGCGATTCCTGGGGCGCGGCGACTTTGACTAGCGCATGGCGCAGGACGCGCTCGCCTAGCAGATAACCGCGCTGAAATTCGTCCATCACCACGTCTTCCGGAAATTGATCGGTCGCCTCGCGCATTACTGCCTCATGCAGGTTGGGGTCAAAGGGTTCGCCCACCGGACGCATGGGCGCAACACCGATGCGCTTGAGGCCATCAACAAGCTGCTTGTAGACGCTCTGATAGCTAGTGTGGATCGTCTTTTCGCCTTCGGTTTTGGGCTTAATCTGGGAGCGGGCACGGTCGAAGTTATCCACTACCGGCAGCAGTTCCAGAACGGTATCCCCCTTGATCTTCTGCTCTAGCTCCTCTCGTTCGCGCTGGGTACGCTTGCGGAAATTCTCGAAATCGGCGGCCAACCGAATTCGCTGTTCCGTGGCATCCTTGAGCTGCGCTTTGAGCGCTTCCGCTTCCCGACTGAGCTCGCTTACCAGGGCAGCAGCCTCGGTGCCCATCGCCTCAGCCTCCTCAGGCAGCTCAGAGATCAAAGAGTCCAATCCTTCAATCGGGGCATCCGCAGCATCGTCCGGGATTGACTCGACCCCCATAGCCTCGCCGGTGACCGAGGCACCGAACTCAGCGAGGCTCTCTGACTCAGGGCTACCGGCTTCGGGGGGTATGGCCTCGACACCACCGGGGGGGCTGCCGCTCTGCTCAGGCTGTGGAAACTGCTTCTCTTCCTCAATCATTGTCCAATTCGCAGGATATTTTGCTGCCGCCGGAGGTCCACTCATGCTTCGTATTCTAGAGACAATCTCCGCCCTCCGCTCGGGTTAGGCCAGGTTAGCACACGCTGAGTTGCTTCTATTTCCGAACCGCTGAAGCCAGAGGTTATGATTCTGGAGCAGTCCGTAGAGGCTGGCGGGTGTATCTGACCGTCCGTTGGGAATAATCTGGGAAAAACTTTCGCGCGCTTGCCATGACGAATCCCTCCTCCAAGCCTCGCACGGCTTTAATCGTCCAGCAGAGCTTTTCGCCGTTTGGCAATAAGCTTGTTCAGTCTGGCTACATTGACAACGAGCGCATGCGCCAGGCCCTCATGGAGAGCCGCCGCAGCAAGCGCCCTCTAGTCGATGTCCTCGAGAGCATCACCGGCCAGCAGCTGCCGCCAGAATTGCTGCGCCAGTACAAGCGCCAGCAGTTGTTCGAACTCAAGATCCTCTACGGGGTCGATTCGCTCGATCCGGAGATTGACGCGGCCAAGGTGTCTACTAGCCAGGTCAGCGCCCTGATTACCTCTGCGGATAATCCCCAGGGGCTGATCTCGGTGGATCTGTGCCGCCGCTACCAGCTCATCCCGCTCTCGCGCACCGAAAGCACCGTGTTGGTGGCGATGGTGGATCCCGACAAGCTGGACGCGCTCGATGACCTCAACCGTCTGTTGCGCACCCAGAGTTTGTCGCTACAGCGCATCGTGGTCACGGTTGAGGACTATCAGCAGATCTTCGACCGCTATTTAGAGGAGCAGTCCCGCAAGCAAAAGCAGATCGAGGTCAAAACCGACGATCTCGACTTCGCCACCCTGGAGGACACCTCCGACGAAGCCGATGAATCTCTGGAGGCGGCGCTCAGCGATGCCGACGCCGCCCCGATCATCGCCCTGGCAGACAAGATCCTGGCTAAAGCCTTACTCGAAGGGGTCTCTGACATCCACATTGAGCCTCAGGACGAATTTCTGCGCGTCCGCTACCGCAAGGATGGCGTGCTACGCCAGGCTCTCGACCCGCTGCCCAAGAAGATCATCCCGGCGGTGACCTCTCGCTTCAAAATCATCGCCAACCTGGACATTGCCGAACGCCGTCAGCCTCAGGACGGGCGCATCCAGCGCCGCTTCCAGGGCCGTCGCGTGGACTTCCGGGTCAGCAGCCTGCCCTCACGCTACGGCGAGAAGATCGTGCTGCGGATTCTCGACAACACTTCGACGCAGCTGGGCCTGGTTAACCTGATCACCGACCCGGATAGTCTGGCGGTTATGCGGCAGATGGTCAGTCGTCCCTTTGGCCTGATTTTGGTGACCGGTCCCACAGGCTCGGGGAAAACCACCACCCTGTACTCGGCTCTCAAAGAGCGCAACGACCCCGGCGTCAACATCTGTACGGTTGAAGACCCAATTGAGTACACACTGTCTGGCCTAACGCAGGTGCAGGTGTTACGCGAGAAGGGTGTAGACTTTCCCACCGTGCTACGCGCCTTTCTGCGGCAGGACCCGGACGTGATTTTGGTGGGTGAGACGCGCGACAAGGAGACGGCCAAGACCGCGATTGAGGCGGCGCTTACCGGCCACCTAGTGCTGACCACCTTGCACACCAACGACGCGGCCAGCGCCATTGCTCGTCTGGACGAGATGGGTATCGAGCCGTTCATGGTGTCCAGTTCATTGATCGGCGTGCTGGCCCAGCGGCTAGTGCGGAAGGTCTGCCCCGAGTGCCGCGTTCCTTACACGCCCTCGGGCGATGAACTGGCTCGCTTTGGCCTGTCGGCCTCTCGCCACGCTGAGCTGACCTTTTACAAGGCCAACACCCTGCTGGCCGAGGAGATCCTGGAGCTGCGGGCTCGCGGCGGCGCGATTTGTACCAACTGTGGTGGCAGCGGTTACAAAGGTCGCTGCGGCGTGTTTGAGATCATGCGCGTGACCGAAGAACTTCAGGTGTACATTACCGCAGGCGCGCCCACCGAGCGCATCAAGGAAGTCGCGGTAGAGCAGGGCATGAAGACGCTGCTGGCCTACAGTCTGGATCTGGTCCGCCAGGGCCTAACCACCCTAGACGAGGTAGAGCGGGTGACCTTCACCGATGTCGCCCTGGAAGCCGAACTCAAAGCCAAGCGTAAGAGTTCCTTGAGCTGTCGAGCCTGCGGGGCGGAGCTGAAGCAGGAATGGCTAGACTGCCCCTACTGCACCACGCCTCGCTTTTCGGACTAACGACAGCCCTGCAGCTCCCCCGCCGAATCTGTACACTCTTGTCCAACTGTCGCCATCCATCGCACTGGAGTGCCGAAGCCTATGTCACTGGACTACATGATCGAAGACCTGATGGAAGAGTGCGTGGAGAAGGGAGGCTCGGATATCCACCTATCCACTGGCCTGCCCCCTTACATCCGCGTGAGTGGGCATCTGGGGCCCACCGATCACGATCCGCTGACTGCTGAGGAATGTCAGCGGCTGATCTTCTCGATGCTCAACAACACCCAGCGCAAAAATCTGGAGCAGAATTGGGAGCTGGACTGCTCCTACGGGGTGCGCGGCCTGGCTCGCTTCCGCGTCAACGTCTACAAAGATCGGGGGACCTACGCCGCTTGTCTGCGCGCGCTGTCGTCCAAGATCCCCGAGATGGACACCTTGGGCCTGCCAGATGTGGTGCGCGAGATGACCGAGAAGCCGCGCGGTCTGATTCTGGTGACTGGGCCGACCGGCTCCGGCAAGTCCACCACCCTGGCTTCGATGATCAATAACATCAACAAGACTCGGGCCGAGCACATCATCACGATCGAAGACCCGATCGAGTTCGTCTACGAGCCGATCAAGAGCCTGGTCCATCAGCGCCAGGTCGGTGAAGACACCAAGAGCTTTGCCAATGCGCTGCGTGCCGCACTGCGCGAAGACCCCGACGTGGTCTTAGTCGGCGAGATGCGCGACCTCGAAACCATTCAGCTCGCGATCACCGCTGCCGAAACTGGTCACCTAGTGTTTGCGACACTGCACACTAGCTCCGCCGCGCAGACGGTAGACCGCATGGTAGACGTCTTCCCGCCCGAGCAACAGATGCAGGTTCGGGTGCAGCTGTCCAACTCGCTGGTGGCAGTGTTCTCGCAGACGCTGGTGCCACGCAAGAATCCCAAGCCCGGTGAGTACGGTCGGATCATGGCTCAGGAGATCATGATCGTGACACCCGCTATCGCCAACCTGATCCGTGAGGGCAAAACCTCCCAGGTTTACTCAGCGATTCAGACCGGCGCGAAACAGGGCATGCAAACCCTGGAGAAAATCCTGTCGGACCTGTACAAGGCCCAGAAGATCAGTTTCGAGTCAGCGATTGCCAAAACCTCGCGTCCCGACGAATTCCAGCGCATGCTGGGTAGCGCCGCGCCGCCGCCCGCCGATGCGGCCAAAAATCCCCACTCCTACAGCAACCGTCCGCCGCTCAGAACCTAGGGGCCGCAGATTGACGTGCTTCGGGGCTATGCTTGAAGCGCTGGCCCGCTAGCTAGGTCTCTGCATATCCAGCCTGTAACCAGGCGTACGTCTCCATAAGATTTCCCCTCATCGACCAGACTCGTCAGGCTGCGAACCATGCCCACTTATGTTGCCCGTGCCCGCGATTCCCAGGGTCAGTCCAAAAAGCAACGCATCGTCGCTGAGAACGCGCTAGAAGCCCGCACGGTGCTGCGGGAGCGCGGCTTCTATGTGCTGGATCTCAAGGAATCTCAGGGGTTTGATCCACGAACCTTTGACCTGTCCCAGCTCAATGTGCTCCTGGCCAGCATTACCGTTAAAGACAAGGCCATTTTCTCGCGCCAGTTTGCCGCGTTGGTGAATGCGGGCGTGTCCATGGTGCGCGGGCTGGGGGTGATGACTGAGCAGTGTGTGAACCCCAAACTCAAAGGCGCTCTCAACGAAGTGCGCCAAGACGTGGAGCAGGGGGCAAACCTCTCCGACGCCATGCGCAAGCATCCGGAAGCCTTCGACGGTCTGTACTGCAGTATGGTCCAGGCGGGCGAGGTCGGCGGCGTGCTCGACGAAGTGCTCAATCGTCTCTCGAAGCTGCTCGAAGATCAGGCGCGCTTGCAGAACCAGATCAAGTCGGCGATGGCCTACCCGGTGACGGTGGGCATTCTGGCGGTTCTGATCTTTCTGGGTATGGTGATCTTCCTGCTGCCGACCTTTGCGGGGATCTTCGAGCAGCTGGGCGGCGAGCTGCCTGCGTTTACGCAGTTCATGATGGATATCAGCACGTTCCTGCGCACTCCCGCTTACTCGATCGGGCTGATCATCGTGTTCATTGCCTTGGGTATTGCCTATCGGCAGTACTACAACACGCGTGTGGGCCGAGAGACCATCGACCGTCTGTCACTCAAAATGCCTCTGTTTGGCGATTTGATCCAGAAGGCATCGGTGGCTCGCTTTTGCCGCACTTTCGGCGCACTATCTCGCTCAGGTGTGCCGATTTTGACCTCGCTGGAGATCGTGCGCGACACGGCGGGCAACCAGGTGATTTCCAATGCCATTGACGAGGCCCGCCGCGCCATCAAAGAGGGGGGCATGATCAGCATGGCGCTCCAGAAAGAGCAGGTGTTTCCAGTGATGGCCGTGCAAATGATCAACATCGGCGAGGAAACTGGCGAACTGGACAAGATGCTTCTGAAGGTTGCGGACTTTTATGAGGACGAAGTGGAACAGGCGGTGAAAGCGCTCACCAGCATCATGGAGCCGATTATGATCGCGGTCTTGGGCGCGATGGTAGGCTCGATCTTGGTAGCCATGTATCTGCCGATGTTCAAGGTCTTCGATCTGGTTGGCTAAGCGAGCTCCGGTGTGACTGATTCCTCTCTGGCCGAAGTGGGTCAACCCCTACGCTTGGTTTTGGTTGACAGAGATGAGATCTTTCGCTTGGGCCTGCGGACTATCTTGGGCCAGCAGGTTGAGTTCGAAGTGGCGGCGGCGGCAAGTTCTTTAGGCCAGTTACCCTCCTCAGACAGGTGGGGGGCAAACTTGGTGATCTTAGGTCTGGGAAGCGACAACCTGGAAGCCTGCGCCGAGCTACGCAGCCGTCAGCTGGGCTTGCCGATTCTGCTGCTCAGTGATGAGGCAGTGGGAGCCGAGTTGCGGGCGCTAGTCAATGGCCACTGTCTGCGCAGTACGCCTGTCGAGCGGTTGGTCAATGCGGTGCGGCGAGTCGCCCGGGGCCAAACGTGGTGGGATCCACTCCGACCGCTGCCGCAGCGATCACTGGCTGCCACGCCTCAGTCGGACTGGCTAGCAGAAACGGTCGGCGCACTGCGACGTGGCCTGATCGCGGGCAGCAGCCTGGAGACGTTGACAGCCGAATTGGCTCGCTTAGAGGCGCAGTTACGCACGGGCGCTTTGTCGGTTGCACAACGCTTATTTTTGCAGGGACGGCGACGGGAACTGCGGGCTGCTCGGTGGTTAGCTCGCGCCCTGCTGGGAGAGTTTGAATCTGAAGCTGAGCCTGATGAGCCTGCCTTCCTGTCGCCTCCTGCACCGCTGGTGGTTCAGCTTGCTACGCCGCTCAGTGCAGCTGTAGAGCGAGGTTCGCTGGTGTCTCGGAGCGTGTTCGAACGGGTGTCATTGCGGTTCCAAGACAGCCGTTTAGAGAACCGGACGGAGGCCCCTCTAGAGCTGGACATTCTGCGCGACGACAAAAAACGCGAACTGCTCAACACTGTGCTGTGGACGCTGGAGGAGGCGGTTGCCCAATTCCCCATCGACCTGAACCCGGCGGATCTGGAGCAGAAGCGGTCTGCCCTGCTGGTAGCAGTGTGGCGGCAGGCGACTTGCAATTTTTTCGGGCCGGCCTACCGGCTGCCGCGTCAGGAGGTGAACTACGAGGTTACCGATACACTGCTGCTGGCAGCTGAGCGTGTCGAGCAGGAGATCCTAGACAAGCTGCCACTGGTGTCAGATTTACTCGCCCATCTCTTGCTACGCACCGGCTTTCAGATCGACAACTGGGCCTACGCCTATGACCAGCCTGCTGCTCGGGAGCGAGCGGAGGCTCTCCTGCAAAACCTGGTGCTGCATCTGGCCTGCGCAGTGATCGCACCGCTACTGAATCGGTTCGCTCATGAGCCTGAGATCAAACGAGACTTCTATGGGCAGCGCCTGGTTTCAACGCGAGATATCGAGCGCTTTCGCAACCGTCTGACTTGGCGGTATCGGCTGGAGACCCATTTGGTTGATCCCCGCAAAATTTTTGAGAGTAGGCTCTCGCTGCTGGTGGCAGAACCCGCAGGCATTGAACATCTGGAGATCTTCGCGCCCCGTGACCGAGAGTTTCGACAGCTCTCGGGGGTTAGAGCCGCCGTTGCCCTGCTGTTGGAGACCTACGATGCAGTGGTGCCAGGGTTACAAGCTGCGGTGAGCTTCTTAGGCAACGGGCTGATCTACGGGCTCACGCTAATCGGACGAGGCTTGGGGCTGCTGATGCGAGGCATCCTGCAGGGAATCGGCGACACGTTGAGGCGTCCCAGCTCGGACTCGCGCAAGTAGGGGTTTTACCGGCTGGGAGGGCTGGGCTCTACGACCTCGGCTTGGGTCTCCAACTGGGTGGGCACCTGGAGAAGGTCTTCTTGAGGGGTTAGCGTTCTCTGGATCAGCAGGTTGATCTCCTGCTCGATTTGGCGGTTCCCTGCTTCAAAAAAGTCCTGGGAGGTGGTGCGTGTGAGACTGTGGTTGATTTGCTGGAGCTGGGCAGCGCTCGGCCCATTCGCCTGGGCCGCAGCAGGCAGACTGTTCAGGGTCCAGGTGCAGAGGGTCAGGGTCAGAGCCACAGGCGTGGTCCAGCTGGGGCACTTCTTCAGAGTTCTAGGCATTTTCCCCCTGAGTCCAATTCACGGCTAGCACGCAATCTCTGACTCCAGACTAACGATTGGCTCTGGCTGTGCACTTCATCCGACCGGACGAAAGAAGCACCCCAGGGTCGCTCAGTCACCCCCAAAACCTCTTTGCTCAGACTGTTGACATTCAAACTATCCATGCTCTACAGTGAGAACTAAGGAAAGGTTTTGATTCAAACAGTCTGAGGTGAGCCAAATGAACATTGCTCTTAAGAAGCTTGCGCTCGCGACTCTCGTTACGCTGAGCCTGCCCTCGGTTGCCAATGCCAGCCGCACTTTCCCCAACCTAAACAAGGCCGTAGCTTACGAAGGCAACCAGGTTTCTTCTGCGCTGCTGTACAAGGCTCAGCAGAACGAGCGCTCTTGGCCTGCTCTCCACAAGGAGACTGCAGTTGAGCGGAGCTTTCCAAACTTGAATAAAAGCAATAATAACGAAGCTGTTCAGCCGACTGTGTTTGGACAGGCCTAAAAATTCGGCCAAGGGCGCACCGGTCACCCTAGCTTGATGAGTGTTGAGTTCAGATAGATAGATGAGTGAGCTGAGCCTCTGCTGCTTCGCGGGAGGGGTTCAGTTCCTTTTTTAACGCCCGACGGAGAAGTCCCCCAATGTCATTGCTAACCAAACAGGAAACCATAATCACAACAGCGACTAAAGTTCCTGCCACGGGAGAGGCATTCTTGTCACTGTTGCGCGAACTCAGCCGAACCCACCAGGCGGTGACTGCCTACTCTGATCAACATCTGCGGCAGTTGGGTCTGACGCCTGCTCAGTTCGATGTGATTGCCACGTTGGGCAACACCTTGGGCCTGACCATGAACAAGTTGGCGGACAAGACCCTGGTCACCAAGGGAACGCTGACCGGCATTGTTGACCGACTGGAGCAAAAGGGGTTGGTCCGCCGGGAGGTGCCACCCAACAACCGGCGCTGTTTTCGCATCGTGTTAACGCCTGAGGGAGAGCAGGTCTTTGAGCAGACGTTTCCAGCTCACATTGCCTATCTCAAGCAACGATTTGAGCAGTTGAGGCAACCAGAGCTTGAACAGTTGAGCGCGGACCTGGAGCGGCTGCGGAAAGTGTTTGAAACTCCCGAGCCAGCGAGCGATCAGTGTGATTGAGAAGGGGCGAGCGCTGGCCTCCGGCTTCGAGCCTAGCTATTGCTTTGTTCAGGCGCTAATTTAAAAAAGTCAGTCAAGGTCAAAGGTGCGGCCCCGGCCTGTTAGATCAACTTACATCAACATCGATATTGCTTTTGCCTGCAGCTCTTTTGGGGTTGCGGTGAAGCAATAGTTCTAGAAATAGATATCGAGTGCCTCGACCCCATAAGTCAGTCAGATCGTCGAGTCGCGGGCTAGCTCGTTCTCCGCCACTAATTCGCTGTTGGCTTCAGGGTATTCGAGGTCGCAGCGGGGCTGGCTGGTAGCGATGGTCATAGGGTTTTGCGCCTGTCGCCCAGAATCGAGTTTGGCAATTGACAGCCTCGCCTCGAATCGCCCGGCTGAAGCAGAATTCAGCCGATGCCAGACCTGAGCTGCTAGGCAGAACTCGGCCCTCCAACTTCTGAGGTCGGCACATCAAGTTAAGGACCCCGCTTTCCGAGTTCTGAACTCGGCCCCAGCGGCGAAAAGCTCCGACCTCCGAGTTCTGGCCTCGGCACATCAGGCCAAAGACTCGGAGGTCCGAGTTCTGGGCTACGCACATCGAGCCAGCAGCTCGGCAGTTGCGGCTTGGCACTCCAGCGCCCGAGTGCCAAGCCCAAACGGGTCTAGAGGGTCAGCGACTGTGGGTCGGTCTCGATCAGGGCTGCCAGGTCCTTCAGGAAGGCCGCCGCGTGTGCGCCGTAGATGATCCGGTGGTCGGCGGTGAGGTTCACCTGCATCTGAGAGCGCACCAGAATCGAGCCGTCTGCATTGGCCGTCACCTGGGGGCGGGACGCGCCCACTGCCAGGATCGCGCCCTGACCGGGGGGCAGGATGGCGTCGAAGCGGTCCACGCCGAACATGCCCAAATTAGACAGGGTGAAGGTGCCCGAGCTGTACTCCTCTGGCTTGAGCTGCTTGAGCCGGGAGCGCTCGACCAGATCCCGCCAGTTGCGTGAGAGCTGGTAAAGGTCGGTCTGGTCAGCGTCTTGCAGCACGGGTGTGATCAGGCCACCGTCGTCCATCGCCACGGCCACGGCTATGTTGATGCGCGCGTGATACTGGGTCGCGTTTTCGACGTAGGAGGCGTTGACCAGAGGGTGCTGGGTCAGGGTCATCGCCACCGCCTTGGCGAGCAGCGCCGTCATCGTGACCCCCTTGGCCTTCACCTGCTTATAGAGCGTGTCTAAGGCATTCGTGGTGATTGTGTAGCCCACCCGGTAGGTGGGAACTTGCAGACTGGCCAGCATGTTGCGGACCACTGCCACCTGCAGTGTGGTCATCGGCACCGTCTCGCCTCGCACGGCGGCGACGGGGGCGAGCGCAGGCGCTGCCTGGGGCCGGGCCTCGGGCGCAGCGGCCAGCTTGGCGGCCACCGGAGCGGGCGCAGCCGCAGCCTGGCCAGCCGCAGCTTCAACGTCTTCCGCCACGATGCGACCGTTGGGGCCGCTGCCCTTGAGCTGGTTCAAATCGACCTTGAGATCGGCGGCCAGTTTGCGGGCGCGGGGCGAGACAATCCGGCGTCCGCTGCCAGCGCCGTTGCTAGGAGGACCACTGCCCGCTGGCGCAGCGGCAACCGCCACGGCAGCGGGCTCCGGTTCAAATGCTGGGGCTGGATCGTGGGGAGCCGCCGCCTCAGACGTCGCCCCGGCGGCTTGCTGCTGGGCCGCCGCGATCTCCGCTTCGGTCTCGGCGATCAGGGCAATTGTGGAGCCGACGGGTGCGACGCCCCCAGCAGCCACGGTGATGATCCCCATAAAGCCTTCGTAGAACGACTCCACATCCATGTCGGCCTTATCGGACTCCACCACCACGATGGTCTCGCCTTTCTCGATCCGATCCCCCTCAGACTTGTGCCAGGAGACGATTTTGCCCTCAGTCATCGTGGAACTCAGGGCAGGCATGAAAACTTCGTAGATCATGGGTTAGCGTCCGGGCTGGCAAACATTTCAGTGCAGCCTCAAATTTTACAGGGCTGACGGGGGGGGTTCAGGATCACAGCCAACAGTTTCGCCGTCTTTAGAGGTCCCCGCGAATCTCTTCGATCACACCATCGCGCAGCAGCAGCTCCACCTGCATCCTCTGGATCAGGTTGTCCCCCTGGCTGACCGAGAAGTAGCTGTCGATTTGGCCCTGCACGACTTCTTGGCCGTTCTCCAGCAGTTGCACCTGATTGAGCTGCTGAAGCACCTGGTTTTTGTTATTGAGCAGCTCGGCCTTGCGGTTATTGAACTGAACTTGCAATTCCTCTAGCTGCTGCTGCGTGGCGCCACTGGGGCCGGTGGGTAGCTGGATGCTTTGTTTTTGGATCTCAGACACCATGCGCGAGTATTGTTGCTCGATGCGCTGGATCTCACCATCGGCTTGGTTGAGCTGGGCTTGGAGCTGCTGCTGGGCTTCATCTTTCCAGCGCGGCGTGACCACCGCCTTCACGGTGACGCTGCGCTTGAGCAACAGTTTAGAGTCGGCAAAGTCCATGACGAAGGTCCGGGGATTAGTGGGGCTAAGAGTCAAACATCTCGCCAATCATATCCCGGTAGTGTTGGGCAACAACGGCCCGCCGCACCTTCAAGGTTTGAGTGAGCATGCCGTTCTCCTGGCTGAATGGCTGCTCAAGCAAGCGAATCGGACCAATCCGGTCGTCGGCCCGGTAGCCGGGGCGGTTTTTCACCTCGCGGTTCAGCTCGGCGCGGATCAGATCCTGAAACGGCTTGCTCGCGAGCGCCAACTGCTGCGGCTCAGCTGGGGTGATGCCTTGGGCCTTGGCCCACTGCGCTAGGGCTTCGTGATTGGGCACCAGCAGCGCCCCCAGCATTTTTTGGTCCTGACCCACCAGCATGATTTGGTCGAGGTAGACGCTGCGCAGGCAGGCGTCTTCGATCGGCTGAGGCTCGATGTTTTCGCCGTTGGTTAGCACTATAGTGTCCTTGGCCCGCCCGGTGAGCACCAGATCGCCTGCGGGGGTCAACCAGCCCAGATCGCCCGTGTCAAACCAGCCCTCGGGGTCAATGGCCTTGGCGGTCGCCTCGGGATTGCGGTAGTAGCCCTGCATGATCTGCGGCCCGCGTGCCAGCACCAACCCCTGTTGACCCTGGGGTAGGGACTCGCGGCTATCGGGGTTCACAATCTTGATCTCAGTCTGGGGCAGGGGCAAACCGGCTGAGCCGCGCAGGTTGCGCTCGGGCCGTCGCGCCGTCAGCACGGGCGAGGTCTCGGTCAGGCCGTAGCCCACCAGAATCTCGATGCCCACAATCTCGAAAAACAGATCCAAGTGGGGAGCCAGCGAGCCGCCGCCACTGATCACTCGCTTGAGTTCGCCCCCCGTAGCGGCACGAATCGGCTTAAAAATTAACTGCTCACCCAGGGCGTATAAAGGTTGCAGAGCCGCTGCGCGCACTCGGGCCAGAGCGCGGGTCAGGCCCGAGACCTGAAAATGCTCCAGGCTCATGTTGCGGGCGATGCGGCGGTTCAGGATGTAAGCTTGGCTGGCCTGCAGGAGGAGTTCGACCAGTTTGCCCTGGGGGCCGGTTTTCTCGCGCAGCGTTTTTTGTGCCCCTTCATAGACGGTTTCCCAGATGCGCGGGACCGCTACCATGTAGTGCGGTTTGTACTGCTTGAGGTCCGCCTTGATGTGGCGGGGGTCGGTATAGATTTGGGTGCAACCGCAAGAGAGCAGAAAGTACTCGCAGGTGCGCTCATAGGAATGCCAAGTCGGCAAAATGCTCAGCGCTGACTCCCCTGCCCTAGGTCGCAAAATGGTGTCGAAGGTTTTGATCTGGTGCAAAAAGTTGCCGTGCGAGAGCATCACACCCTTCGGTTTACCCGAGGTGCCTGAGGTGTAGATCACCGAGGCTAGCGTGTCGGCGGTCAGCTCACAGTCGCCGAGTTCACGGCTTTCGCCCCGCTCAAGCACTTGCCAGAAGCTGAGGACACCTTCTGGCGGTGTTTCATCCGTAAGCAGAATCGTGCGGGTAATCGGCAGGCGGCTGACCTCCGGCTGCAGCTTCTCAAGAGCGGCCAAGGTCTCGATCACCAGCGTGGTACTGCCGCTATGCTCCAGGATATAGAGCAGTTCGTCGCGATCGGCCTGGGGGCTACGCGTGGCATTCGCCGCACCGATTGCTAGGATGCCCTGGTCTGCGATCATCCAGCGTGGACAGTTATCAGAAATCAGGGCGACGCGGTCACCGATCTGAACGCCCAAACTGCGCAAACCCGCGCCGAAGCGCTGCAGTTGGTCGTAGAACTGCGCGTAGGTGAGGCTGACTTCTGGCTTGCTGTGGGGGTCTTTCAGCGCCACTTGCTCCCCGTAAAGCTGGGCTGTCTGCTGCCAGACATCGCGCAAACTGCGAACCCTAGAAAAATCAACAGAACTCTTGCTCATGAGCCAAACCCGCCAAACTGGAGGTGATGAAAACAACTGTGGATGAGACTACTTTGATCGTGCGTCGCTGGACGGCTGCTTTTGCCAATTTCTGTGCCACAGTCCAGGCTGACACAGAGGCTGGAGCACTCCAGCTGCTGGCAGTATGGTTGAACTATGCCTGAGATGCCGACGGTTCGTGTCCTTCTAACCCGGGTGCTGGGGCTCCTGGCGAGCCTACTGCTGCTGTTGGTGCTATTTGCCGCAGCGCTGCCAGTGCTCATCGACGTCAATGCTTACCGAGCGCCTCTCAAACAGGCGCTCTCACAGGCCACGAGCATGGACGTCGAGCTGAGTGCACTGCAGTTGCGCAGCCCCTTGCGCAACTGGGGCCGCCCGGCGCTAGTGGTTGAGCGCTTGCGTCTGAGCGATCCGCGCCTAGAGGAAGTGGCACTGGATGCGCCACACCTCAGCGTGAGCCTAGAGGTGTGGCCGTTGTTGCGCGGTCGAGCCGTCCCCCAGAAGGTGAGCGTGGAGCAGGGCAATTTGCTACTACACCGTACGGCAGATGGCTTTTGGAACTGGCAGCCATTGCTCGATCAGCTCAATGGACGGCTCCACGGGGTCACCGTGCCGCTCACCGCGTTTGAGTTGCGCAACGGCATTGTGACCCTGGTCGATGACACGCCGGTCAACGAGGCTAGCTCGATCCCAGCGACCTACCGCCTGACCCAGACGCACCTGCAACTGGCCCAGCTTACTGCTGAGGGCAGCCCACTCAACCTCTCTGCCCAATTTCAGGAAGAGGCAGCACTGGTACCGCTGACTGTTCGTGGGCGCATCAGCTGGCAGGGGAACTTAGATCTGCAAGTGCGCATTGCGGGCCTGCGCCCCCAGCGCTTCCGACCCTACTGGCAGCAGTGGCCGGGTCTGCGCGAGCTGGATACCGCCGCCGATCTCGACTGGCACTTGAGCGGACGCTGGCCCGACGGCTTAGGCATCACGGGCAGTACCCACCTGAGTCAGCTCCGCTGGCGCTGGCCCCAGGCGTTTGGTGACCTGCCCTGGCAACTGGCAGACCTCAAGCTAGATCTCAACGCTAGTTTCGCCCCCGCCCAGGCGCAATTGCAACGCCTGACCCTGATCGCCGACGATTGGGCCGCCCTGCTGTCTGGCCAGATCCGCGACCTGAAGCCCACGCTGACTCCTCAGGTTGACTTGGAGATCGTGACCAGTTGGGTCGATCCCTACCGGGCGCGGACCAGCTTGCCTGTCACAGCGCTCCAAGAGCCCTACCAGACCTGGCTCCAGGTCGCCTCAGGTAGCGGCGAGGTGCGCTCCGAACTAAGCTTGCAAGGCTCGGTCACCCATCCTGCAGTGCGGGGAATTGTGGAGTTCCACCATCTGGCCGTCGCTACCCCCACCCTACCTCAGCCGCTGGACGCCCTGGATGGCAGACTAGTGCTGTCCGACTCCGCAATCGAACTTCAAGACTTGCATCTGCGACTTGTGAATAGCAACCTGAACCTGAGCGGTCAGGTGACCCCTGCCCAGGTTCAGGTGCAAGTGCAAGCACGGGGCGTACATCTGGAAGACTTGCAGGGGTTGCTGGCCGCTCGCGCCTTGGAAGCTATCCGCCGCCAACTGCCTCGGCAGAGAGATCGGCAGGGTCTTGCCGATCTCGATTTACAGGTCTTGGGGCCACCGACCGCACTGGAGGTCAGCGGACAGGTGGCGCTGACCGGAGCGACCCTGCGCCCTGGCGATCCGCAGCCGGTCGAATTTCAGCCCTCTACCTGGCAATCCGTTCTCCTTGGCACCCCTGACCTGGCGAGCGTTGCAGTAGACTCGTAAAAGCAAAATTTCGGATTACTCTCCTCTCGCGGCAGGTAAGCTGGACGTGACAAAAGTCTCTCCTATGTGGCAGCGGCTACACATGTCGACACGTCGATTTCCTCTCAAGGTCTGGCAGGGTGGTCTAGCAGGCTGGTCCCTGGTCATGATGGGCAGCGCCGCCTTGCTGGTCTGGAATTGGAAACTGGTGTTGGCCACGGGCGTTGGCGTGGCAGTGATGGTGCTGGTTTACCTGCTGCAGAGCTGGGACTGGCGGCTGCACTGGTCGGACCTGCGCCGCTTTCTGAGCGGTCCCAATCGGCAACTGGTTCTGGCGGTCGGCACCGGCAGCATGGCCACGCTGACCACCTACATCGCCATCTCGATCTGGACCGATGCCCAAAGCCGCTGGTTGGCCTCGGGCGCGATCCTGCAAGGACTGGCCACTCTGGCGGTGCTGCTGCTGTTGGTCTGGGAGGTTATCAGCCGTCATCAGCAGCAAGACGACGACGAGCTTAATCGTCTGCTCAGCGACCTGACCGAAGCCGACGATCTCAAGCGCTTGATCGCGGTGCGCCAGCTGATCCGCTTTGTGCGACGCACCCCCTTGAACCTTGACCAGAGCCAGACGCTGCGCGATTCATTTCGCCTACTATTGGGCCGCGAAAGCGAACCCACGGTGCGCGAGGCCGTGTTCGAAAGCCTGGAAGTGATTGAGATTCAGCATCTGGGCAAAGGCAGCTAGAGTTAGGCCTCATGCGCCTGCCGGTGAAGAATCGTGTGGACTGTGAGCCCTGACCTAACCGCTCACCTAGGATCGGATTATGCCGTAGTTCGGAGATGTCAACCCCGATACGCGGCAGCTCCAGGATTTGAACCGGCAAGCGAGGGTCAATCTATGAATCTGTCCCACTCCTTCCGAGCACTGCTGCTGTATCTTTCAGAGGCCGTTTCACGCATTTTCGGCCCCCGTGACGATAACTACCCGGCCACGGGAGCTCAGCCCTTCACGGGTGACCCTTACCGGGGCGATAACTGGGAAGACCACGAACCTCAAGCCAGAGCGTCGGCCAGACACAGTTAGGGAGCGGTCACAGCAGACCCGTTTCAACTGCAACGCCTCCGGTAGCTGAACCGAGGGCTTGCCCATGGGGCGAGCCGCTGATTTAGGCTCCTGTATACTGCTGGGTATGAACAGCGCCGACTTGGCTCGTTACCTTGAGCAGACCGACAGTGCCCATAAGCCCTGGCTGCTCGTACAATTGCGCCTACTCAAGCTGCACGAAGAGCGTCCTCTACTATCCGAAGGCGAGTATCAGCAGCGCCTCGCAGACATCCACACAGCCCTGATGGCGCTGGGTGAGTGGTGGCTTGGGCGTGAGGCCGAAATGTTTTAGAGGCTGGGAACAAGACGCTAGCTTGCCTGGTCAGCCAGCCAGCCCTGATGCCGTAGAACCTCGCCAGCAGCGGCTCGTAACTCTTCAGAAGCAGCACTCGTGTAGGTCTTCTCGAGAGCCGCCCGCACAGGCTCGTCGCGGTGATTGCTTAGCGCCCGGATCGCTTGCCATCGGACGCGGCTGTCGCTGTCTTCCTCTAGCACTTTTAGGAGCGGCTGCAGTGCCTCCGAATCTTGCATCTGCCCCAGCGCTCGCACAGCCTGCTTGCGCACTTGCCACTCCGGATCGCTGAGCGCACCCAGCAGAGGCGGCACCGAATCGCGGTGGATGATCTGGCCCAAGGCGCTCACTGCCTGCCAGCGCACCTGCCAGTCGACGTTGGCCAGGACTTTCTCCAGGGCGGGGATCGTCTGCGGATCGCCGATCTGGCCGAGTACCTGAGCCGCCTGGCCCTGCACCGTCGGGCTGCCATTCTCCAGCGCTTTCATTAGAGCCGGAACGACCTGCGGATCCGCGATCTGGCCCAGCGCCCGGAAGGCATGCTCGCGCACCTCACTGCTCTCGTCATCCAGAGCACAGCTCAGCAGTGGGGGAATCGCATCAGGAGCGCCAATCCGACCCAGTGCCCAAGCCACCCGGCAGCGCACCCGCCAGTAGCTGTCGCGCAGCGCTCGGATCAGGTCGGGCACTGCTGCTGAACTGCCGATTTGCCCCAGAGCCTCCGCCGCCTCGACTTGGTGACCGCTGCGGCTATCTTGCAGAACGCGCACCAGGGGCGGGATGATGCTGGGGTCGGCGATATAACCTAAGGTCCAAATCGCCTGGCAGCAAACATCCCAATTAGAGTCATTGAGGGCCTGGACGATGGCTTCTACCGCCTTAGGGTCCTGAATTTCCTGAAGAGCACCCATAATCTGGAGCTCGCTGATTCCCTGGAGTCGAACCTCTGGGTTGGGACTTTGAAGAGCAGCCAGCGCCTCGTTCAGATTCATGGCTCACCTTGTAAACGTTTGCCTTCAGTGGTTTCATCCAGCGCCTTAGCCAAGACTACCGTCAAGCGCGGGCGGTGACTTCAGGAACTCAGAAGCACACCGTTGTACATTCGAGAACAGTGGCCTTGAGTCCGGAACATGGCCGGTAGGCTACGCAGACAGGCGAAACCACTGTCTGCGCTCTGCTCCCTTCTTCTCTTGCAACCCCTGGGCTCTCGGGCAGGGATGTCAGAATAATTGGTAGCTATCCCAATTTTTGTTGCCCTCTCTCAGGCAGTAACCTATGGCCGCCCTGCTGACGATCCTAGACCGCGCTCTCGCAGGGAACGACCTCTCCTCGCGTGAGGGGTTGGTGCTGCTGAGCCAGACCGACGCGGCAGCGGTTGCAGATATCCGGACCGCCGCCGATCAGCTGCGCGCTGAGTCCGTGGGCGAAACTGTGACCTACGTGGTCAACCGTAATCTCAACTTCACCAATATCTGTGAGCAGCATTGCAACTTTTGCGCTTTTCGTCGCGATGGCGATCAGTCAGGGGCCTATTGGCTGACCACCGACCAGATCTTAGCCAAAACTAGCGATGCCGTACGCCAGGGCGCAACTGAGATCTGTATGCAGGGCGGTCTGCATCTGGGAGCCAAACTCAACGGGCGGTCGCTGGACTATTATCTGCACTTGGTGCGGGCGATCAAAACCCCGTTTCCGGAGTTACACCTGCATGCCTTCTCGCCGCAGGAGGTCCAGTTTATCGCCCGCGAGGACGGCTTGAGCTACGAGCAGGTTCTGCTGCAGCTGCGCGACGCTGGCGTGGGCTCCCTGCCGGGTACCGCAGCGGAGGTGTTGCACGATGGCATTCGCAAAATCTTGTGTCCGGAGAAGATCGACAGCGCCACGTGGCTGGAGATCGTCGGCACGGCGCATCGGTTAGGCTTGCCCAGCACCAGCACGCTGCTTGCGGGGCATATTGAGCGCCCGGAGCACCAGATTCACCACCTGCAACAGCTGCGTGAGTTGCAGCAGCGGTCACTGAGTCAGGGCAACACTGGGATCACCGAGTTCATCCTGCTCCCTTACGTGGGCCAGAATGCGCCGCTCGCGCTGCGCAAGCGGGTCGGGCGAGATCAGCCGGTGCTAGCCGAGGCGCTGTTGCTGACAGCTGTGGCACGGCTCTACCTGGGGCGCTGGATTGCCAATCACCAGCCCAGTTGGGTCAAACTGGGGCTGGGCGGTGCGATCGAAGCGCTGCGCTGGGGTTGCAACGATATCGGCGGCACGCTGATGGAGGAGCACATTACCACGATGGCCGGGGCTCAGGGCGGCACCTGCCAGTCTGCGGAGGCCCTTCAGGTGGCAATTCGCGCTCTGGGACGTCCTGCCGCACAACGAGATACGCTGTACCGTCGTTTGCCATCTGCCCATTCAAGTCTGCCGGATGTCACTCTCTCACCCGTGAGCTAACCCATGGCCGTTAAAAAGCAATTTGCCAACTTTGAAGAAATGATCCAGGAGTCCGAAACGCCGGTTTTGGTGGATTTCTACGCCCCGTGGTGTGGTCCCTGTCAGATGATGGGGCCGATCCTGGACGAAGTGAACCGCCGTCTGAACGGTCAAGTGCGCGTGGTGAAAATCAACACCGACAAATACCCGCAACTGGCCTCGCGCTACCAGATCGGCGCGCTACCAACCCTAGTGCTGTTCCAGAACGGCGAGCCTCGTGAGCGCATGGAGGGTGTTGTCCCCGCTGAGCAGCTGGTGACCCGGCTCTCCCAGTCGCTGGACTCGAACTAACGCAGACTGTAAACTTTTGCAAAAGGAAACCAAACAAAATAGACTAGAGCTTGATGAAGAAATGTCAAGCAATGTTTAAAGTCAACACGGCTGATTACGATTTCGCGAACCCCAACGCCCTCTACGTGGCCAAGCGCAGCCCCGAGTATTGGGTGGTCCAGTATCTCTCTGAGGATTCGGCGGGGGTAGGCTACGGCGGTGATCTGCGCACTGCCATGTTCAACGCCGAGTGCGATGCCTTTGTGCAGTACCTGGCGACGGTCAGCTCCTGAGACTTCGGCGCTCACTCGGTCTCCTCTAGGCTAAAGCCCTGGTTGTCGCGGACTACTGTGCTGCCGTTGCGGTGGTGGCTGTGCACTGGCCTGCCCCCCAGCTTGATTTTGCCGAGGCCCCTGGTGTGGAGGTTGCCGCTCACCTGGTTGCCCAAGGAGTTTGTCTGGCTGCCGGTGAGGACGATATTGCCCTCCAGCTGGTTGCCGATGATCCGGTTGTTCTGAGCGAGGCCGGGGCCGTTGTTACGGTCAGCGGTGAGTAGAATATCGGCGTCGCCGCTGAGCCTGTTGTGAGCAATCGTGATTCCACTGGCAACGCCGATCTTGTAGATGCCAATGTAGGCGTTGCCGCGGTTGTTGCGGATCAGGCCGCCTCGGGCTTCGCTGCCGCTGGACTCTTGCTGCAAGATGCCCTCGCCGTCGGTCAGGGGGTAGCGGCTGTTTTCCAGTTGGTTGCGGAAGTCGTAGAACTCGTTGTCTTCGATGCGGTAGTTCCAGCCCGCGATGTCGATGGCGCGGTGCTCGTTGGTGTCGGAGCCACGGGCGAGCTGGATGCCGTTGACGGTGTTGCGCACAGCCCGCTCGCCTTGGATGAAGTTGCGCAGGATCTGTGCGCCATTGCCGCCCACGTGGATGCCCACCCGTCCGCTGACGAAGACGTAATTGTCGGCGATGACGATGCCTGGGCGAAATAGGTGGGGATCGCTCTCGGGGGTGGCGGGGGTGCGCTGGGTGGTCTCGCGATTGACGCGGATGCCGTAGCGGTTGTCGTAGTCGAATAAAACTGTGCGGGTTTCGGGCGTCCCGGCTGGCTGGCCTCGTGCGGCAAGCACATAGCCTGGCTGGCGGAAGTGGTCGCTGGAGCGGGCGATGCGGTTGTTGGCGACCAGCACGTTGCCGAGTGCGAAGACGCCGATGGCGCGGGAGTGGCGGTCGGTCCAGCGCTGCTCGGGTTGCTGCCAGGCTTGGGGTACCCGGGGGTCGAGACCGATGGCGTTGGTAAGGCGATTGCCGTAGACCAGACAGTTCTCGGCCTGGGGCAGTTTGAGGGCGAGGCGGGCGCGGTTGATGTCCAGGTTGACGATGCCGATGTTGCGGGCGTTTTCGGCGTTGCTGATGATTTTGAAGCCGTGTTTGGGGAACTCGAAGCGGCTGGGGGGCGCGTACGGCTGATCACGGGCGTAGCGGCTCCTGGTTGGATCTGCGCCGCGCAGCACTACGCCGCTTTTGAGTTCTAGGCTGTCGTCGAAGTAGTAGGTGCCTGCGGGGAAAAACACCACGCCGCCGCCTGTGGCGACGACGGCTGCTTGGGCTGCTTTGAACCGTTCCAGGGCGGTGGCTCCTGGGAAGTCTTGGACGTTGCGCAGGTTACGCCAGCGCAGTTGCTTGGTCCAGGCGAGGTGGTAGATTGCGGCTGGATTGTTGCGTGGGTAGCGGGCTGGTTGGGCGCGGGTGGCGGATGCTGCTAAGACGGGCAGGAGCAGGCACCACAGGAGTCCTAGGCAGAAGGGGGCCAGCCGAGAGAAATGCTTCAGCATGGGGGCTAGTCTGGCAAGCTAGATTATGAAGATACTGTGAAGTGCTGGAGCTAATTCGGGGCGGCTACGTCTGGGGACGTACGTTGCCGATAGCCAGTGTGATCGGTCTGTTGGATTTCGACTCCATTCGGTGCAGCTCTCGTTCCCATTGCGTTGTTCATGCTGAGATTGTCTATTCGTTCGTCTGCGCCGAGGTTTTGGCCTACTCTGACTTTGACTGGGGTGATCGCGTCTTCTGTCTTCGCGGTCGCTGCCTGGATTCATGCTCAACCCGCCCAGGCGCAGCGAGCTTCGGCTTCGCTATGGCGCACTGCGGCGTTTCCGGTGGATAACTTTCGGGGCTATACCTCTCTGTTTGGCCATCGCCATTCGCCACTGAGCCGCAATAGTGGGGATCCGGATGGCATTGAGTTTCATAGTGGCCTGGATATTGCGGCTTCGCGTGGCAGCTATGTGCGCAACTGGTGGGGGGGACAGATTGAGTCGGTGATTAGCGATAACCGCTGTGGCACTGGCTTGGTGGTGCGCTCTGGTGGCTGGAAGCATACCTACTGCCATATGGAGGGCACGGTGCGCACGGCTAATGGCCGCCCTTATCTGGATGATCCGGATGGCAGGTTGCGCACCTGGCATGGGCAGGTGGTCCAGACTGGCCAACCGATTGGCCGGGTGGGTATGAGTGGGCGGACGACTGGCCCTCATCTCCACTGGGGCCTTAGCTACAATGGCCGGCCTATTGACCCGGCTATGGTGCTGCGGGCCATGTATGCGCAACGCCAAGGGCGCTAGGTTCTGGTGGTTGGGCCTTTCGGTCTCGGCTATAAGTTCGGGGATTCGGATGCGAGGTTTGCAAGATTTCGCAGGGGTTTTAGAACTGGATGGCACTGGGTTAGGGAAGTGGGAGCTAGCTGGTAGAGAGAACCCGGAATGGGGGGCGTTTGCCCCCCAAACCCCCCACTGGGGGACGAGGCGCCTCCCCCAGGCCCCCTGCGCAAGGGAGTCTGGCTGAACTGAGGATCAGAGGATCAAGCGTGCTGGTGACTCAATCTTGGAACTTTATCCGTCAAGCCTGGAGCTTGCTGCTGACGGCTTACCACTCGGACTTTGCACCCTAAAGCTCGGACCTTGGAGCCCAGGGCTTGGTTCGTCACGCTTTGGCCGCCAAGGGTGTGGAACTAAGCTTGGTGGCTGGAGTTGAGGGGTCGGTGGGTCGAGTCAGAAGCCTGGTAGTTGGAGCGGGGAGCTTGGGAGCGTCGAAGCGATCACCAGACCTATCGGAGCTTTGGGCGGTGTGGGGTTGAACGGTTCCAGACTCGCCGCTGTATCCGTGAGGGGGTCAACGATTGCCAATGCCTACAACCTAACAAGGGCTTACTTTAGGCAGGTTGACAGTTGAATCGCATCTTTTAAGTTGGCGATTGCTTCCTCTCGATTTTCCCCAAAAGAAGCTACAAAGTTAAGCTTTGGACAGGTTGCTGAATAAGTCTGTGCTTCGTTGTCCCATTCCAAAATTGCTCGAATTATCATGGGTTTACCTCCTGAACTTCTATTGCATCTTTCTGATCAATGGTAAAAACGGAGTCAACAATTGCGCTTGCTGCTAAACCGTAAAACAAGCTGGAGCGCGCATATCTTGTGGCAATCTTTCTAAAACGCTTTTCTTGATTGTCTCTAGTCCGGGTGAAATAGTTGTCTATTGCTCTCGACCGGCACAGCAACTGCCTGCCACCGCCTCAGTTGGGAAGGAACGCCCCTTGACAATAGCCGTGATGACTTCAACTGGGGAGACTGACCAACAACGCGGGAGAATTGCCTCACCGCTGGATTTTAGGGCTCACGCGACCCAGTCGTGGGCGGACACCTCCCAGTGTCTGAGCGAATCCTGCTTGCTGCGCTCTGGATATCTGCGCCCAGGGCTGACGAGAAAGCGTTTGCCTCCGACCAGTAAGCATTTGCGGCAAATGAGAAAGCGTTTGCCCCAAACCAGTAAACATTCGGGTCAATCAGAAAGCGTTTGCCCTCCACCAGTAAACGTTTGCGGCAAACCAGAAAGCGTTTGGCCCCAACGAGTCAGTATTCAGGTCAATCAGGAAGCGTTTGCCCCTCGCCAGAAAGCGTTTGCTCTCACCCTGTGAGCGTCTGCCTCAGGACTTGAGCTATACCCGCTTGCGCAATGCCTGAAGCTCGTGTACTCTTCTCAATTAGCTCATTCCTCCAAGCGCCGCTTGAGACTGTCACTACCAGGCTCAAGCGACTAACCCCCAGACTGAACAGCCCAGCCGGGAGGCTAAACGGCAGTTTAACACCGCCTAAGCCACCCCCATCCTTCTTGGCGCAGTATCGGGTGGCTTGGTGGCTCTTGGGTCGGGGACAAGGTCTGCACTTTGTCCCCTCATTTCCCATACCCAAAAACTCTGGAGACTGTGCAGACTATGCGCCAACTTTGTGTCGCTTATCTCTGGGAGGGATTCTACTCATGACTCCCTCTCCTGGCAGTTTTGATGACAGCGACTTCAGCATCTTGAAAGTGCTGCTTGAACGCTATGGCCTCTCGCGATTGGTTGCAGCGCTCAGCCGGATTTGCTTATGGCAAGCCGAGCGGGCTGACGTGATGCAACGAGGCCGAGAAGCCGTGAACGAATGGCGCAAAGACGCCAGCCTGCTGACCCGCGTCCTGATCCAGCTCAACCACTAAAGGCCCCCTTCCCCCGACTTCG
>JANNOU010000043.1:0-13854 GCA_031399305.1 Leptolyngbya sp. SOY_34_metabat_272 | reverse complement strand
TGAGAACATTTACAGGTGCAACCATATCGACTCCCTTATGAATGCGGGCGACCCAACGGTTGAGCTAACCGGACGGAGGTAACCTTCACACCTCAATAGACAACCTACGCTCCGTTCCGGTTCAGCGATTTGTTATGCAGTATTAGCTACGCAGACTCCAGGTGCGATACAGGAATCTGCTCGGTTCTCTCAGGAGCTTTCGCCCCCGTTGCAATTGCGTGAACAGCATGCAGAATATCGGCTGAGTAATATCGGTTACCGCAGATATCACAAACACCGATGGTCACATCTTCAAGAATGACAAAGCCATCTCTATGCTTGAATGCCTCGCGCTTGACAGTTCGGGGTTGAACGGTTCCTTCACAATACTCACATCTGTATCCGTACATATGGCTAACCCTCAAGCTCAGTGACTTCATAAACTGTGATGATCAGATAACGTCCGTTGCTCGCGAAACGTCCAACAACCCCGACAGGTGTCTGCTGATCCAGTGCAGTCCCTGCTACTACATATTTTGTGCCTCTAGGGTCATCTTTTTCAACCCGCGTAACTTGACCGCCCAGAACAGCCTCTTCCACATCCACAATAGTCAGCATGTCCTCGGCCATCTCTTCCATTGCGTGGGCCGACATATCGTACTGGCAGAGTCGAATTTTCTCTCGGATGCGGTCAATATCGTTGCGAGGTACTTGCTTATTCAGGTCATCACTGCTCGACCATACCAAGCGCCGAGACAACAACCCTGTGGTGAGCCGCATAACGACCCCGTTCACCCGCTGCTATAATCTTTCGGATTTAACCAACCATCTCTATACGGTCGGTGTGCAACGGGATTGTTATGCGGCGTTTATACACTTTCTGTACATAGCAGATAAAATACTTGCTCCGCATAGGTTTTAGCTCGTGGGCAATGCCCACCCTACTAGCTCTGCCTAGCTCGAAAATGATCTGTGTCGTCGGAGTTATCACTTCATCCGCTTGCTCCGCTCGGTGTAGAGCAGCGCTGTCGCTTATGCGAAACTCACGGAACAATTGCAGTAACGCGGATTTCAATACGCATCGTTGGAAGTCCAAGAGCCGCGACTCCTACCTGTGTCCAAATTGGGGCATGGTTGGGCATGTAATGACGAAATAGCTTGACCATCACATCGTTAACCTCCGGGGGAAACCCTCCAACATGGTAAGAATTGACGTGGACAACATGCTCCCAACCCGCACCGGCAGTCGCCAAGGTTCGCTCTACGTTCCGAAACGCCTGAGCAATCTCGTCCGCAAGCAATTCGGGAATTTGCAGATTGTCATCCCAACCACCTTGACCTGATGTCTCCACTCGATCGCCAATTTTTACCGCTTGCGAGTAATGCAATTCATCCAGCAGGTATTTCCCATAACCGGGGGTGACAAAAAACTCGGGCTTATTCATGGTGTTCCTCTGTTCAGTACGATTGTCGATAGTGGCTTCTACATCCTTAGTTTTGGCGGTGGAGGGAACCCACACTATGGCGAGTACTGCGGCAGCAACGGACAGGAATAGTCGTTTCACAGTTGTCCGCACAACGGCTCAAATCAGCAGCGGCAGATAACCTCAAACTCAGCACCAGCGACTCTCAACCGTCCGCTGCGTTTGAATTGTTAGCCTGTGGTTTGGGGGCAAGAGGTTGGTTGTCATGCATAACTCTGATTAGAAATCGTAAAGCCTCATTGACTGCATCAGCGTTAGGGAACATCGCTGCAACATCAGGTTCTAAACGTACCGTTGTTTCACCAAAACTTTTTCGTCCAGATCCCAATCTTCTAACCTGTAGACTCTTTAAGTCATACTCTGACCGAAGTTCATCTTCCATGTTATCTGACTCATCCCTCTTCATAGGCTTCTCGTTCGCTTCGTGTTACTTCTCTAGCACTGATGAGGCGGATCGAATCACCCCTCTCTGTATAAGACACAATCAGTAATCGCCTTCGGTTTGATGCTCCAACAATCAGATAACGCGCTTCATCCTCCGAATGGTCTGGATCGTAGAAGTCAATGTAGAGCGGGTCGCCAAACACAGTTTCGGCTTCTTCGAACGAAATGCCATGTTTTGACAAGTTTCTTGCTGCTTTGTTTTCGTCCCACTCAAACGTTATGAAACCATTGTATCATCTAGCTTTTAAAGAGAACTTTGAAACTAATTCGGTTAGTGCTTGGGAGGATCGAGGACTGCGAAAGTAGAACCCCAAAATGGGGTGCGATCGCCATTAACGAAATGCTCCACCAACTCTATGAGCGGGGATGGCAGCAGGTTGCCCTGGGATAGTTCAGAGGGACGAACCCAGAAGAACTCCAGATGATCTTCACGAGATTCGAGGGTGGGTAGAGTATCTACTTTAGGGAGCAACGCAGCAAAAACATGGTTGATCTGGTGTCGATGGCGATTCTCTTTCAGAGACCCTTCGTGAACGCCTTCTATCCACTGGTGCTCAACCATACCAAGATAACTGGAAACTTGAACACAAAGCCCCACTTCCTCAAGCAACTCGCGGGCGAGTGCAGTGGGTAGGCTTTCTCCAAACTCAACATGCCCACCTGGTAGAGAATATTGGTCGCGCCCTTGCAGTGAGCGGCTAGAACATAACCATCGACCAAGATGCCCCACGAACTACAACGCGAATGTAATCGTTTTTCACAGGATGACACAACCCGTAGAATTCTTTGTGAAAGAGGTTTTTGCAGGCTAACGACTAAGATAAGCGGCGGTAGACAACCTCGAACCCAGCACCAGCAGCTTGCATCCGTCCGCTGCCGTGAAGTATTGGGCTGCTGGCTGTATCTGGTCTTCAATACTAATCAGATTAAGCTAGCTCGACAACTTCCACAAGTTGGATTAAGACTGAGATCGTGAGGGCGAATTCTATTCTTCTTCCCACAATTGGGACATTGCCTGATTGGATATATATCACCTCTGAGTACATCCTCTGGAAGTTCTGCAATTACTTCATTAGCTCGTTCTAGATTGCGAGAAAAGTATTTATCAGGAACTTGAATGAACTCTTCTCTTAGTTCAAATAAAACTGTATTCGTTGCTAAGACTGCTTTTTCAAATTCTACCAAGGACTCGTGTGTCGGGTTGTCATCAATATTCCACATTAGTGCATACAAACCTTGCTGTAGTCTAATCGCTAGCCGTAGAAGGTCTTTCTCTGCCTCGTCTAGAGCATGTTGTTGAGTCAAATCATTAATTTGTTTTTTGCTTTTGTCAGCATATTCGTTATATCTTTCCTCTAAATTTGAATATCTGGTCGAAAGATCGTTGGCAACTTGTCTGTGATGTTTTGCCGCTTGTCGATCTTTTTCACCAGCAGCATGAGTAGCAAAAGCGCCAGCGGCAGCACCGACCGCAACACCAACAAGAGGTAAAAGAAAAAACATAGCTTCACCCAACCCAATTATCTATCAGTTAGAAGGAAAAGAGTTTTGAGAGCTAAGCAATGCCTTACTGCCAATTGGACTAGCCCCCAACGACTTAGCAATAGCGGCTGACTCAAGATATCTTTTCAATGCTCCTTCAACACCAGTTTCAATCGGTCGATTTGTAATTTCAGCGTTCAGTACTTGAGCATTATCCAAAAACTCTAGATTTTTGGTGTGCTCATATAAAAGCTCGTTTTCAACCTCTTTGAGGTAGTTCAGATCATGCTGAGTCAGGGATTCATAATATTCTTTCGTTTGCTTTTTATGGTCATCAAGAATCTTGAAGAATTCATAAACCATGCCCACGCCACCCACAGCTAACAGAACAGGAGAAACTGCTGTTAACGCTAGAGCAACAGGAGGGCAAGCTGTGGCAACTGCTGTGGCCGTGAAAGCTGTTGCAGCACCGACCCCTCCCCCAATAGTAGTTTCTTTGACTGTTTCCATAGCTGCATCCTGAGCGGATATTTCTCCTCGCACAACTCGCAGCGCATTCCTGAGCATGGAAAAAGGAGCAGTTGTAACTGCACCGATTACTGCTCCTTTGGGTGCAGCTTCTAGACCGGACTTTAACGCGCCAGCTAGATTGTCAATTTGTACTTTGGTATCAATCCGCATTTGCTCTTGCCGAGTCATTTGCTGATCGCCACGCGCACGATTCGCAGCTTTGTTTTCCCACTTAATATTATCTGGATGGCTTGAGCCACCTCCGCTGTGAGGTGTCACATGACTGGCATCCTTATCTGCAAGATACTCTTTGACTTTTGAAGCAGCGGATTGACCGTCAACGCCTGCACGCTGAGATGGCGGTATTTTATCAAGCATCTGTTGAGCTTGAGCCTCACCTCGTCCCGCACCACTACGTATTCCACCTCTCTGCAAATGCCCCAATTTTTCTGGAGTGTACTGCTTAATGTCGCTCAGTTGGGCGTGATGGACTTGGGTGCTAGCAGCAGCATTAATAGCGGAATTACGTTGAGAGTCGTCTGACATGATTTCGGTGTGAGAGGTGTAAGAAGAAACCCAGCAGGTATATTCCTCCCATTGTGCAATACCGTCTTACACAACGGCAACTGTATAATCGTCAGCAAACAATAACTTTACGACAACTTGATATTTAGCACTAACAGATAGCCTTTCTGTACTATCCCCACCGGAACATGAAGCAGCCCAACGATCGAGCTGAACCGCAACGCCGCCTACCGGACGTCGTGCGGCTAGCGTAGCGTAAGGCGTTTGTTATTCGTGCAGCGCTCTCGGGTTTTAGTATACGATGTCAAGTTTTATATTGCGCTGTCATAATAACAACTTATTGTACAGAGTTCATCTGTAGATCTCCCGGTTTTGGATGGATGAACGAATACTCTGCTGTAGATCCACCCATCTGGGACAGATCTACAGCAGGGCTGCTGGGTATCTCCCTCAATTCGGGTGGATCTACAGCAAAGTTCCGCAGATCCGCTCAAATCATCTTGGTAGAACGCCTGTATTTCCGCACCATTCAAGAACTACTGGGACAGAAGGAGGTGAAGACGATGATGATGCTCGACCTACGTCCTCAATCGAGGCGGCAGAGGCGTGCTCAGCCCACTGGATGCCTGATAGAGCGCGTTGTCGAGTTTCCCTGACCTCGAAACCTGCAAGAAGCTGGGCAGGGACGTAGGTTGCTCTCGACAGGCACAGCAACTCCCTGCCACAGTCTCAGAAGAAAGGCTCTGGTCGCAGGTCCAGGGCTCTTGATCGCCTGAGGCCGGTGTCTAAGCCCGAGCCGCAAAGGGTCGGCGAGGCAGAGATACCCCTTCACAATAGCCGCGATGACTTCAACTGGGTAGTCAGACCGACCACTCAGGAGAATCGCGCCATCGCCGGGTTTTGGGGCTCACGCGACCTAGTCGTGGGCGACCCCCCTCTAAGGGTTTGAGCGAATCCTGCTTGGGCTCCGCTCTGGACACTGTGACCAGGGCTCACGAGAAAGCGTTTGCCCTCGACTAGTAAACGTTTGCGGCAAACCAGAAAGCGTTTGCCCTTAACCACAAAGCATTTGCCCCAAACGAGTAAACATGCGGGTCAATCAGAAGGCGTTTGCCCTCGACGAGCAAGCGTTTGCGGCAAACCAGAAAGCATTTGCCCTAAACTACAAAGCATTTGCTCCTAACGAGAAAGCGTTTGCCCTAAACCTGTGAGAGTCTGACCCAGAGGTTGAGCAAAAACCACTTGCGCAATGCCCCAAGCCCGTGTACTCTTCTCAATTAGCTCATCCTTCCAGGCGTCGCTTGAGACTGTAGACGCAGTTCCCAAGCGACTAACCCCCAGACTGACTAGCCCAGCCGGGAGGCTAAACGGCAGTTTAACACCGCCTAAGCCACCCCATCCTTCTTGGCGCAGTACCGGGTGGCTTGGTGGCTCTGGGTCGGGGACAAGGTGCAAACTTTGTCCCCTCATTTCCTATACCCAAACTTTGGAGACTGTGCAGATTATGCGCCAACTTTGTGTTGCTTATCTCTGGGAGGGATTCTACTCATGACTCCCTCCCCCGGCAGTTTCGATGACAGTGACTTCAGCATCCTGAAGTGCTGATCGAACGCTACGGCCTTTCCCGCTTAGTTGCAGCGCTCAGCCGCATTTGCTTATGGCAAGCCGAGCGGGCTGAGGTGATGCAGCGAGGTCGAGAAGCCGTGAACGAATGGCGAAAAGACGCCAGCCTGCTGACCCGCGTTCTGATTCAGCTCAACCACTAGAGACCCCCTTCCCCCAACCCCTTCCCCCGACTTCAAGGCAAGGAGAGGCAAACTCTCAAACCCCCAAACCTGCCTCCCCTCACCCGAACTCGGGAGAGGGGCCGGGGGAGAGGGCCTCCGGTTATTGACGCAGCAGCAAGTAATACAGCCTGCCGTAGGCATTGGTCAGGCCCGCCTCAGCTTCAGCTTGGGGGCCAGTGCCCATGAAGATATCGACCCGGCCAGGCCCCTGGATCGCGCCGCCCGTATCCTGGTCGAGCAAGTAGCGGCTGACCCAGCGCGGCTGAAGCTGACCACCGGGACCCGGCAGCGGCAGCGTGGTCTGGATCAAAGCCAGGGCTCCAGGCGGCATCAGGCTGCGGTCAGTGGCAATCGAACGCTGAGCCGTGACCGGCACACCTAGGCTGCCAGTCGCCGGTGCGCCACCGGTCTCCCGCAAGAACACAAAGCTGCGGTTGCGCGGCAAGTAGAGGTCGAGATCCTCGGGGTGGTCGCGGAAATAACGGCGGAGATTGGGCAGATTCAGCGCCTCCGGCGGCAGCTTGCCATCGTTCACCAACAGCCGTCCGATGCCGGTATAGGGCTGGTCAGTCTTGCCCGCAAAGCCCACACTGAGCAGACGACCATCCTCCAACCGCAGCCGCGCCGAACCCTGAACCTGCACCAAAAACGCCTGCAGTCGGTCGCAGAGCCAGGCCAGCTCCAGGCCGCGCAGCCGGTCGCCAGTCTCCAGCTCAGCGCGGCTGGGATGCGGCGTCGGCCACTGGGCAAAATCAGGCGGCAGACGGTAGAGCGGGTAACGACACGCTGCAGTCGGACGGCGACTAGCCCGATAGATCGGCTCGAAATAGCCGGTAAAGGCCACCGTACCCTGACCATCGCTGCCCACCGACTGATACAGCTCAAACTCGCGCCAGACCGCCGCCTGCAGCTGCTGGGGCGACCGATTGGCCTGCAACAATTGCCGGAAGCGCTCTAGGCTACGAACCACACGCTCGTGCGTGATGCCGGGAATCGCCAGGGTCGCATAGCGCTCGCGGGCGCTGGGTGCGCGCAGATAGCGCAAACTGTGGTCCAGCGCTCGCAGCAGGGCTAGGCGGTCGCGGCTGAGCTGCTCATCCCAGGCCAGCGCCAACAGCGCATCTTTGCTGAGGACCGGTTGCAGGACTTGAGCCTCAGCCGGTTCAGTCCGCCCGCCCACTGGACCCCAGAGCAGCACTGACAGCAGCGCGGTGGCCAAAAGTCTGCGCAAGGGAGCCCAATTCAGTAGCGTTCGACGCTGGAGGAGAACACCGGCTCCACGCGGATTGCCAGGACCCGCGAGGGGCGCAGCACCATAAACTCGCCTTCAACGTTTTTAATCGGCACGCTGATAAAGTCGTCGGAGCTAGCCTTGGGCACCAATTCGCCGCTGTACCACTTTTGGAAGTCCTGGATCTCAGCGAAGCGCACCTCCTCGCGGTGCCCCCCCTCTAGCATCAGATGGATAGCATACTCGCTGGGCTTGCGGACACGCCGGGTCTTTTCGGGGCTGCTGCTAGTCATGACGCTGGTTCTTTCCTTGATGCTCAGACTCAGAAGCTTCTGGAGCCATGATGGTTCCCGTGTGGTGCGCCACCGCGCTCTAGACTAGCAGATTGAACCGCTGCAACTGGCTTTCCACAGCAGCAGGCAGAAGTTTATGCAGCTCCTTAGCGCTGGCCACATTCAAGCGGTTCTGCACCGGCAGGTCGAAGGAGAACTGACCGGGCATCTCCTGGCGCGTGAGCTGCACCAACAGCAACTGTTCCGGGCGCTTGCTTTGCAAGGCGTAGCCCACCTCGACACAGACCTGCGGGCTAGGCAGCAGTTGAGGCGGCTCGCCATCGATCTGAGTCACCGGCGTGACATCGGCAATGAACAGCAGGCTGCGGCGCAGTTTCCGGCTCAGGGTGCTGTCCAGCTTGGTGGGGCCGTCGGTGAGACGGTGCGATTCTTCGAGCTTCAGCAGCAAGCGAGAGCGGCGATTGAGGCTGACCAAGAGCGCTTGCAGCTCGCCGCGCAAGGTTTCGCTAGACTCGGGGTGCTGGGTTTGGTAGCAGAAGAAAATCGTGGGGTCGAGCTGGGCCAAGACCTCCTGTTTGGTGAGGTAGATCTCGTGGCTGGTCAGGTCGATGTTGGAAATCGCGTAGCCGCCGCTGCCCTCAATGTAGAACTCCACCCGGTCACCTTGCAGATAGCTCTGGAACCAGTCGGAGTCGCGAACTTCCTCGCTATCGTTGAGAAAATCGGCTCGCAGCGCTGACTTGAGCAGGCTCTGCTTGCTCAGCCGCAAGTCGTGGGGACGCTTCTCTAGCTCCTGAAGAGGCTCATACTGTCGCAAATACCAGGCTTTGAGGGCAATGATCGCCATCGCAATGCGTGTCCCATCAGCTCACAGGACATTCTAGGCGCTCTGGTCAACGATGAACAGCCCCCTGCACCAGGCTGACCTGGTAGGGCTTCCCTCGTGGGTCTCGTCTCTGCTTGAGCTACTTTTTTTTCTGCCCAGGTAAGGACCAAAAACACGATTTTTAAGCTCCAGAACTGATCAGCTTTCAAAGTGGAACGGCGCTGAGACGAAAGGTTAGTTAGCGACTTGCTTTTCTGGTAGCAGGCGAGCGGGTGCTATAAAGGGGGCAAATTCGCTTCCAGGCGTGCAGGGTGCGGCAACAGCTGCTGGGGGGATGCACACGATGACGGATGGAAAACTGATGACAGAACTGTTCCGGGTTGGCGATAGGGTGATTCAGGCGCATGAGATCTTGCCCTTACTGGCCCGCTATCAACTGCTCCCCCAATTGCTGCAAGAAATAATCTTGGACCAGGCACTCGGAGGCTTTTCTTGTACTGAGGCGGAACGTCAGGAGGCTCTGGAGCGTTTTTTTCAGCAATCCAAACTCACCTCCGCACAGCAGCAACAAGCCTGGTTAGAGAGTCAGAAACTGACCTTAGAACAGGTCAGGGCCATCGCCGAGCGTCCGCTGCTGATTGAAAAGTTTAAAACTGACACCTGGGGAGCCAAAGTTGAGTCCTATTTTCTGACTCGTAAGCAGAGTTTGGACCAGGCGATTTATTCCCTGATTCGCACCCAAGATCAGAACACGATTCAGGAGCTTTATTTCCGCATCCGCGAAGGGGAGCACTCGTTCGGCGATTTAGCGCGCGAATATTCCCAGGGTCCCGAGGCCAATACGGCTGGGCTGGTCGGGCCTGCACCGCTCAGTCAGCCCCATCCGACCATTGCCCACTTGCTCACGATTAGCCAGCCGGGACAGTTGTGGCCGCCGACCCGGGTGGGCGAGTGGTTTGTGCTCGTACGCCTGGAGAAATTTCTGCCCGCCCAGTTGGACGACGCGGTGCGTCAGCGCTTGCTCAGTGAGCTTCTGACCACCTGGCTGCAAGACCAGGTGCAACAGCAGCTGGCGCGCCTGGGGCAGGTGACAGCGCCGCCGCGTGACCCCGCTGCCTCGTAGAATAGCCAAGAGATTTCAGCGCTGCTGTGTCACTATCGGGGATCTGCCATGAGCTTGCGCCAGCTCCCTCTTCAGCGGCGGCTTGAACACCGCTCGGTCTGGAAGTTTGTCTATACCCCCCGGCTGGATCTCTGGCTGCTCTTGGGCCTTGGCGTCTTGAGTTCGCTCAGCGACCGGCTTTGGTTGGCACTGGATCAGTCAATGCCCGCTTGGGATCCCTGCGAGCACTTCAACGGCTCTGTTACCTACTGGCGGCTGCTCCAGCACTTCAGCCTCAACTCGCAGGACTGGTGGCGCGACTTCTGGATGGCCTCGCCCAAGTATCCGCCGCTGCTATACATTCTGACCGCGCCTGTCTACGCGCTCTTGGGGCTGGGCACAGACCAAGCGACTTGGGTCAACCTGCTGTTTAGCGTTGTGCTGCTCGGCTCGGTCTATGGCCTGGGGCGGCACTTGTTCAGCTCGGGTGTGGGCCTGGGGGCAGCGGCGCTGGTCTGCCTGATGCCGGGGTTGTACGTCTCGCGCACCGAGTATTTGCTGGATTATCCGACCACGGCTGGGGTGGCTTTGGCCTTCTACTGCCTCAGCCGCTGGCGCAGCGCCCAGCAGTTCAGCCAGCGGTGGGATTGGGCGGTGGCCAGCGGCGTTGTGATCGGCCTGACGCTTTTGTGCAAGCAAACGGCGCTGTTGTTTCTGCTGGTGCCGGTGCTCTGGCTGGGACTGAAAGCCTTGGCGCAGCGCTCTTGGGGGCAGATCTTGCCTTGGCTGGCCAGTCTGGGGCTGGCGGGGTTGATCCTGTGGCCCTGGTACCGCACTAACTGGCTACTGATTCTGACCTCCAGCAACCGCGCAGTCTTCGAATCGGCAGCGCTGGAGGGCGATCCGCCGCTCAACACACTGGCGGCCTGGACCTACTACCTGGCTGACTTGCCCCAGTTATTGTCTTGGCCGCTGCTGTTGGTGCCGCTGGTTGGGCTGCTACTCTACGGCTGGCGCGATACCCCACGGCGGCGGCAGAGCTGGCTCTGGCTGGGCGGCAGCTGGCTAGGCGCTTACCTGTTGTGCTCCCTGCTGGTCAATAAAGATTCGCGTTACGTGCTGCCCTATCTGCCCCTGCTGGCGGTGCTGTTGGCCTATGGTCTGAGCCTGTGGCCGCGCAATTGGTTGGGCCGCAGCGCGCGCTGGGGGATGCTGGCCTTGGCGAGCGTGCTGATGCTCTGCAATCTGTTTCCGCTGGGCGGCAGCTGGCTGACGGCGCGGCTCAGTCCAGGCAGCCTGCATTGGCCGGACCTCAAGGGGGGCTGGCCACAGGCGGCGGTGGTGGCGACCGTGGCGCGGGCAGATCCCTATCTCAGCGCCAACCTGGGCGTGTTGCCCAGCCTACCCAATCTCAACCAGGGCAATGTTGACTACTTCGGTGCCGTGGCAGGTGGCCAGGTCCACGGGCGACAGGTGGCCGTCCAGGCCGCGCAGGTCCGGTCCGACCTGCACTCGCTAGACTGGCTGCTGACCAAGACCGGCGACCCTGGCTCGGTGCGCAGCGCCTATGCGCTGGCGGTCCAGGCCCTGGCGGCGGACCCGGCCTTCATTCGGGCGCAGAGCTGGCCGCTGCCAGACCAGAGCACGCTGAGCCTGCACCGACGCCAGCAGCTCAGCGTGCAGGTGACGCCGCTGTCTCAGCCGGTCGCAGCGCTGGAGTTGGCGGGCGTGGCGCTGCCGCCGTCTGCACGACCGGGCAGTGTGGTGCCGGTGACCTACCGCTGGCGGGGGCCGTGGCCAGATCTGAAGTCGGGGCTGCTGCTGTTGGACTGGCAGGGACCCCAGGGGGTGCGCCTGCAGCACGACCACGGTGTGGGTCTGGGGCGGCTGTACGGCGAGCCACGTGGCAGTTACGAGGTGCGCGAAACCCTGGGGCTGCCGGTGCCCGCCAATCTCCCGAGCGGCCTGTACACGCTGCGGGCGCTCTATCTAGACCGCACCAGCACCCGCTCAGCGCGCCTGAAGCTGCCTGCGATTCAGCTGCGCGTGGACCCGGCGGCCCCGTTGCCCTCAGCGGCCCAGGCCGTGGAGCCTGACTTGATCAGCCAATTCCGGCTGCTGGCGGCGCAGCTGCCGCAGGGCAACCTGGAGCGAGTGTTCAGCGAGCTGGCCCGCATCAACCAGTACGATCCGCTGCAAGACTACGTGGACCAAGCACGGCAAGCCTACGCCTACCGGCTGCGCGGGCAGCCTAGCAACCGTAACCTGGCCTACGGTCTGGCGCTGGCCTGGGTGCTGCAGCGGCGCACGCCCGAGGCGATCCGCGCCTTTGAGCAGGTGACGCAATTGGATCCTCAAAATCCCTATGCCTACGCCTACCTGGCCTTTGTCAATCTCTATGACTTCCGCGCTGGGCCTGCCGAACGGGCGCTGGCCAAAGCGCGTCAACTCGACCCCAATTTGCCAGAGGTGCGCACACTCTCCGGGGTGGCAGCCCTGTTGCGGGGTAACCTGGTTCAAGCTTGGCGCTTCCTCAACACCCCCCCATGACCCGGCCCCTGATCACCGGTAACACTGCGCTCCTAGGCGTGATCGGCTACCCTGTGCAGCACTCGCTTTCGCCCACGATGCACAATGCGGCTCTGCAGGAGTTGGGCTTGGACTGGGTGTATTTGCCCTTCCCGGTGCCCCCGGCGCAGTTGGCGGCGGCGGTCGCTGGGTTTGCCGCGATGGGGGTGCGGGGCTTCAATGTCACGATTCCTCACAAGCAGGCGATCTTGGCCTATCTGAGCGAGGTTTCGCCGCTGGCCCGGACCGTGGGGGCGGTCAACACTGTGAAGTGGACCGAAACGGGCTGGAGCGGCACCAACACCGATATCGTCGGCTTTCTGGCCCCTCTGCGCGACCGGGATTGGGCGGGGGCGGTGGCAGTGGTTCTGGGCAGCGGCGGTGCGGCCCGGGCGGTGGTGGCGGGCTGCGCCGATTTGGGCTTTGGCGAGATCTGGGTGGTGGGGCGCGACCCGGATAAGCTGACGCAGTTCGTGGCGAGCTGGCCGAGCTTAAAGGGCCTGCGGGCTGTACCCTGGTCGGAGCTGCGCCCGTTGCTCGCCCAGGCAGACTTGCTGGTCAATACCACGCCGCTGGGCATGCATCCCCAGGCCAAGACCTCGCCCGTGACCGGCCAAGACCTGGATCAGGTGCAAAAAGCCCTGGTCTACGATCTGGTCTACGCGCCCCGGCTGACCCAACTGTTGCAGCAGGCACGGGCCAGGGGCTTGCGCACCCAGGATGGTCTGTCGATGCTGGTGCAGCAGGGCGCGGCAGCATTGAGCTGGTGGACTGGGCAGCCCGCACCAGCCGCCACCATGGAGCGGGCCGTGCTGGAGTTCCTGGGAGGAGGGTGAAGGCGCGGCCTGCTGCCAGAGCTGAGCTTCACCCTCCGACCTCAAAACCTCGAATTTCAACTTCGGAACTCGGCGACTTCGCCTCAGAACTCCAAGTTTGAGCTCTGGAGCCTGGAATTTCGACCTCAGAACCGCAAGCGCCGAGCGCCGAACCCCAAACTTCGGCCTCAGAACTCGGCGGTTGAGGCTCACAACTGCAAATTTCGACCTCGAAGGCTGGAGGTTCAACTTCAAAACCACGAGCGTCAAGCTCCGAACCTCGCATTTCGGCTTTGGAACTCGGGGCTTCGCGCTTGGGAGGGCAGCGTTCGGGCTTGCAGGTCCGGCTCTCGGGCTTGCAGCCATGCAGGGTAGGATGCGCAGCGGCAACCGTTGCCTTGGCGGCGGGTGCTAATCGAGGTCATCGTCTGGGTCGAGGTCCAGGAGGGTGGCGGGATCGGGGGTGCAGGCGCAGCAGAAGAGGTCGCTGAGCAAGGTTTGGTTGGGTCGGGGCAGGCGGTGGATGCGCTCTAGCCGTCTGCCGTCTGGGGAGAGTTCGGCTTTGACCCAAGTCAGTTCTTCGAGCGGCGGCCCGTCGATTTCTAGGCTGACGTGCAGGTAGAGGGCTCCGGCTAAGCCTTCGAGGGGTTCACCGCCGACTCTACGCCGCTGGGCTTGGGTGAGGGTGTCGTCTGCAAGACGGTCGGGGAAGGTTTCGTACTGGTTGAGCAGGGTGCTGACCAAGAAGCCCGAGGTCAGGGTGCGCGGGCCGATAAACCAATAGCGATGGATACCCGCAAGGCGGGCG
>JANNOU010000014.1:0-12324 GCA_031399305.1 Leptolyngbya sp. SOY_34_metabat_272 | reverse complement strand
TTAGTTGCTGCGCTCAGCCGCATTTGCTTATGGCAAGCCGAGCGGGCTGATGTGATGCAACGGGGTCGAGAAGCGGTGAACGAGTGGCGTAAAGACGCCAGCCTGCTGACCCGTGTTCTGATCCAGCTCAACCACTAGAGGCCCTCTTCCCCGGCCTCTCACCCGAACTCGGGAGAGGGGCCGGGGGAGAGGGCCTCTTCAATCCGCGCCAGGCATAGTACAACGAGAAGTATGGCAAAGACCTACCGCGCCAAGAGCTGGCACAAATTTGTCTGCGGAGCCCGGATCCGGATCCTGGCCTGGTATCTCGGCTTAATGACCTGCTCGGCAGTGCTGTCTATCCTGGTGATTCGCCAGATTCTGTGCACTCACCTGGAGGTGAAGACCCGGCACTCACTGAGCCTAGAGGCCGAGGAATTTCGGCGCATGGTCGTGACAGAGCTTAATCCCAGCACCGGACAAGCTTTTGGGGCCAACGACGGGCCACGCCTGCTCGACATTTTCCTCACCCGCAAAGTCACCCCCAGCGGCAAGACAATCGCCACCTTCCTCAATGGCGAACTCTACCGCGCCAGCCCCAGCCCCCTGCCCGAGCTGCTGCAACCCAACTCAGCCTTGGTCCGCAACTGGGCCAACCTGAGCCAACCCACCCAGGGCATGCAGCAGACCTCAACCGACACCCTCCTCTACGTGGCCGAACCGTTCAACCTTGGCGGCCAAACGCGGGGCGTAGTCGTCTTCACCAAAACCAACGCCTGGGTCGGTCGCCAGGTGAACGAGATCGTGTTGCTGGTAGCGCAGGTGACCGCGTCCGTGCTGGCGGGCGCGTCTGTGCTGGCCTGGGTGACCACCGGGCGGGTGCTGGCTCCGTTGCACCTGCTCACCGAGACCGCCCGCTCGATCACCGAATCCGACATGACCCAGCGCATCCCGGTGCGCGGCTCCGACGAGATCTCCGAACTCACGATCACCTTTAACGAGATGCTCGACCGGCTGGAGTCTGCCTTCACCAGCCAGCGCGACTTTATCAAAGACGCCAGCCACGAGCTGCGCACGCCAATCACGATCATCCGCTGCCACCTAGAGCTGCTGCCCGACGACCCCCAAGAGCGGCAAGAGACCATCGCCCTGGTCACCGACGAGCTGGACCGCATGAGCCGCTTCGTCAACGACCTGCTGTTCCTGGCCAAGACCGAGCGGCCCGACTTTCTCAAACCCGCCCCGGTCGAACTCGCCACCCTGACCGAAGAACTGCATGCCAAGGCCGCCGCCCTGGCCCCACGCCACTGGCAGCTAGAGCATCAGGGTTCTGGCAGCATTGTGGTCGATCGCCAGCGCATCACCCAGGCAGTGATGAACCTGGCCCAAAACGCCACCCAGCACACCAGCGAGCGAGACACCATCGCCCTGGGCTCCGCCCTCAGCGACCACGAGGTGCGCTTCTGGGTGCGCGACACCGGCGAGGGCATCGCCCTAGAGGATCAAGAGCGGATCTTCGAGCGCTTCGCCCGGACCACCCACAGTCAGCGTCGCTCCGAAGGCGCGGGGCTGGGCCTGTCGATTGTGCAAGCCCTGGTCAAGGCCCACGGCGGTCGCGTGGAACTGTTCAGCCGTCTGGGCGAAGGCTCCAGGTTCACCGTGATCCTGCCCCGGATCAGTGCGCCAGAAGCCGGGGTGGTTGAGCCCCTGACACGGCGGCGCGCTCAGCCTCTGTTGCCGCTGCTGGCCAAGCCGATCTCCCACGCCAACTCTTTGTTGAGTCAGCGCAGACCTTGAGCCTGTGAATCTCTGTTTCCAGTTCTGATGGCATGAATCGCATTCTGATCGCCGAAGACGAACCCCGAATCGCCAACTTCCTGGCCAAAGCGCTGCGCAGCCACGGTTTCACCACCAGTGTGGCCGTGGACGGCCATCAGGCCGCTCGCATGGCCGCCAGCGATGCCTTCGACCTGCTGATCCTCGACCTAGGCCTGCCGGGCAAGGATGGCCTACGGGTGCTCGAAGAGCTGCGAGGTCGGGGCGACCGGCTGCCAGTGATTATCCTGACCGCCCGCGATGGCATCGATGACACCGTGGGTGGGCTCGAAGGCGGAGCCAATGATTACGTGACCAAGCCCTTTGTGTTCGAGGAGCTGCTGGCGCGAGTGCGGGCGCGGCTGCGCGATAGCCGCCACACCCCCAGCAGCGACGACCTGAGCCTGAGTGTCGGCGAGATCAGCCTGAACTTTCGCAGCCGCGAAGTCTGGGTCGGCGAACGCTTGGTGGAGCTATCGGCCCGCGAATTCGCCCTGGCCGAAACCTTTTTGCGCCATCCCGGCCAGGTGCTCAGCCGTGAGCAGTTGCTCAGCCGCGTCTGGGGCTACGACTACGATCCTGGCTCCAACATCGTCGAAGTCTACGTCGGCTATCTGCGCAAAAAACTGGGCGACGAGGTCATTAAAACCGTGCGCGGCGTGGGCTATCGGCTGCAAGCCTGAGCCGAGAACCGCACCAGCGAGCAGCGCTAATCCAGGTAGCCCATCAGGTTGGCCACCTCGCCAAGATCGTTGGAGGCAATCGGCCGGTTATGGGGTAACGGCGTCAGCGGTCGCCGCCGCAGAGCGTTGGCCTCAGTAGCCGGCTCGGGCTCGTCTTGGATCGGCAATGCCTGGATGTCAATCGGCTCGTGGGCCGCTGCTTTTGGCGCAGAGTCAGCTCGCCTGGGGGCGCTTGCCATGTTCCTTCCCTCCTAAACTTCGGCTTACAAGAGCCCTAAAAAATGCAAAAAGCCCTGGCCGGTGGTGACCTCGACCAGCGCCGTGGCCAAAAAGCCCACCATCGCCAGACGCCCATTCCAGGTCTCGGCCCCGGCGGTAAACCCCCAGCTCCAGGCAGCGTGATACTCCGGCACCGGCTGCTCCGGTCCCCGGTTGGCCTCGGCTAAGGTCAGCGGACGCCCCGCCAATGACTCCAGCACCAGAGACGCCAGATCCTCGATAAACGCAGGCTCGGTGTTGAGGGCGCTGACGCGGCGAAACTGCTCGATCCCAGCGTGCTCGGCCACCTCGCGGTACTCCATGTCTATCTCTTGCAGCGTCTCGATGTGCTCAGAGATGAAGCTAATCGGCACCACCAACAGGTCGTTGACCCCCTTCTGCGCCAGCTCTTGGATCGCGTCTTCGGTGTAAGGCTTTAGCCATTCAATCGGCCCCACCCGGCTCTGGTAGGCAAGCGTGTGATGGTTGTGCACCTGATGGTTCTGGCGCAGCGCCTGCAGGATCAGCGCCATGCAGGCTTCGATCTCCCGCTCGTAGGGGTCGCCCGCGTCCTCGACATAGCTGCGTGGCACGCCGTGGGCGCTAAAAAAGATCTCGACCCGCTCCGGCTGTGGAAACTGGGCAAGCTCCCGGGCGATTAGGTCGGCCATCACCGCCACATAGCCGGGTCGGTCATACCAAGAGCGGATCACCGTGTGCTTGAGCGGTGCCAGGTCCGGATCGCGCTCCCACAAGCGCTCCAAAAGCTTCAGGCTAGAGCCACTGGTACTGATTGAAAACTGGGGGTACAGCGGCAGAATCACCAATCGCTCAACGCCATCGCGCTTGATCTGCGCCAGCGCCTCCTCGGTGTAGGGATGCCAGTAGCGCATGCCGACGTAGGTGCGCACCTCCTGTCCGCGCTGGCGCAGGGCGTCGCGCAGGGCCTGGGCCTGCGCCTCGGTGATCTGGCGCAAGGGCGAACCGCCGCCAATCAGCTCGTAATTGTGAATCGACGTGGGCGCGCGCAGGCTGGAGATCAGCCAGGCCACAGGCTTTTGCAGCGCGGGAACCGGCAGACGAATGATCTCCGGATCGGCGAACAAGTTGTACAAGAATGGCCGGACATCGCTCAGGCTGTCTGGCCCACCCAAGTTAAGTAAGAGAACTCCAACACGACCCATGAGCTGCTCTTGTCCTGCCGCAACTTGTGTGACTCCTTATTAAGACTATCTAAAAATGAGCGACGCGGCCCCTCTGCCCAAGAGGAGGTTTGCAAGCCAACTAGACGCCTAGACGTGCTTGAGCGCTTCTCAGAAAAGCCTTGAGAAAGCTTGAGACTTTGAGAAAGCCCTGACCCAGCCACATGCAAAGCTATGAATATTTCTATAATGCCAGAAGAGAGTCCTGCACTTGAAGGCTTCAGGCTTTGTCTGGGCTGCCCGACCCGTCTCGTGAATCACGGAGCTATTTAACGATGCCAATGCGCGTTCTCGAAAACCTGGCCCAAGTGTTCTCTTGTCTGTCCCATCCCAACCGGATTCGCATTGTGCAGGCGCTCGCCTCGGGCGAGAAAGACGTGACCGAACTGCACTCCAGCTTGGATCTCAGCCAGTCCTATGTGTCACAGCAGCTCTCGGTGCTCAAGAGCAGCGGTCTGGTGAAGGTGCGTCGTGAGGGCCATCACGCTTATTACAGCCTGCGCCATGAAAAGCTGTCCGTGCTGGTGGATCAGGGGCTGGATCTGGTCGAGCAAGACATCGTCAGAGCCCGTGAGCTTGAACAGGTGATCGAATCCGTGCGCAGCCACTGAGCGTTGCCCGTCAGCGGCCTGATGTGGGAGGCAAAGCTAGGATAAGGGCTTAGTCCGGTTCGCGAATTTTCTGTTCCTATCTTGACTGAGCCGTTTGCGGACAATTGGGCGTACTTAAAGGCCGAGCTGGGCTGGCTGGACCGGTTATTGATGATGGCAGTCGCCCGACAGCGCAAGGAAAGTGGCGGCGTTGAGCGCGTCGCCCGCGGCCGTGCCGACCAGGTGACCAGCCATTGGTGGCAGGGCCTAGTGCTGTTTAGCGAGGACGTGGAGCGGGGCGGCGACGGTGCCGCGCTGGAGGGCACCCCTCCGCGCAAAGCCGCCCAGAAGGCCGGGGAAGCCGAGACCTACCAGACCCATGTTGAGAAGCGCATCCGTCTCAGCCGTGCCAAGGGCATCGCTCTGGCGTTGCCGGACCTGCGGGATCGGCTGGGCCTGAGTCTGTTCGAGAAGAACCTGATGCTCTTGTGTCTGGCTCCGGAGGTCAGCCGTCGCTACGAGCGGCTCTACAGCTACCTGCAGAACGACTTCTGCGCTCGGCCCCTGGTGGATCTGGCGCTACGTCTGTTCTGCCGCTCTGAGGAAGAGTGGCGGCAGGGGCGGGCGCTGCTCAGCGGGCGCTCGCCCTTATTGCGCTTTGGCCTGTTGCAGCGCGGCGAGTCTGAGCGGTCGCTGCTGACCTGCCCGCTGAGCCTGTCGGGGCCAACCGTTGACTTCCTGCTCGGTCAAGCGGCAACCATGCCGCCGCCAACTTTGACCTGGGCGGCGCTGGTAGTTCCCCAAGCCACCGAGCAGCTGTTGCGCGAGATCTGCGCTCGGGTGCGCGGGGCTCTGAAGTTGGGCGACGCCTGGCCCACTCGGGTGCTGTTCATCGGGCCGGAGGGTAGCGGTAAGACCCTGGCGGCGCAGGTAATCGCCGCCGAACTGCAGCTGGCCCTGGCGATTTGCCAAAGCCAAGCGGAACTCGGTCAACCCGCCGCCAGCCCAATCGTGCGGCTGCTGAAGGGGGCGGAAGTCCGGCCGGTCAGCCGTCCGCTGGAGGAGGCCGGTCTCTGGCCGGGCCTGGTGATCTTCAGCAGCCGGTCGCTGAGCCCGCCGCCCTATCGCTGGCGGCAGCAGATGGACTACACGGTGCGCTTCAGCCTGCCCGACCGCGCTCAGCGGCGACGGATCTGGGCCGAGGCGCTGCCCCCGGACTTTGACCTAGACTTTCTGGCGCAAATTGAACTGTCCGGCGGCAAAATTCGCGCCCTGGCGCAGGCAGCAGAAGGGTTGGCGGCGGGCGAGGGCGAGGTGCTCAGCCTTGTGCAGGTGCTGCGGGTGCTGCGGCGTGAGCTAGAAAAGCCAGGCTATCCAAACCAGACCCGTAAACTAGTGAAGACGAGATATTCACAGGAGCAGAGTCAACCGTGAGCGAGTCTACGCTTGTCACCGAACCAACCAGCGCCCGCGACCGCTTCCAGGCCGCCTACGAGAATCGCTACACCTGGGATGCCAACTTTCCGGGCTATCGCGCCGACCTACGCCTCAAGCAGGGCGAGGAGGTCTACACCGGCCAGGTTCAAATCAACCCTGACTACAGCGTTGAGGTCCACGGCATCGCTGATGAGAAGGTCACGGAGTCGGTGTACACCCAATTGCGCGACGTGGTCACTCACCGCAAGCGCAAGTCCTTCGACGAGGCGCACGGCAAAAACAGCTTCAGCCTGGGCGACACCGACAGCACTGGCGCAGTCGAGATTTTGGTGAGCGGCGATGCCATGGGCTCCAACTACCGGGTGCGCGGCCAGGAGATCTCGCTGGTCAGCCGCGTGATGGGCCGTATGGCGTTTGTGATTAACCACTTGGCCTCACAGGACACCGGCGAAGGCTACATCTCCAAGGAATACACCGCCATCTTCCGCAATCCCCAGACTCAGGAGATCCTGCGCCAGATGAAGTTTGAGGAAGCCTACACCAAGGTCGGCGACTACTATCTGATGGCGCAGCAGCTGATCCACGTCAACGAGCAAGTCAACGAGCAAGCCACCCAGACAACCACCGAGTTCCACTTCTCGAACCTGCAGCTGCTGTAGGCACGGCTGGCACTCGCCTCAGCTCTCAAGTCTCAAGCTTGGCCCACCCAGCTCAAGACTCGAAGCCCGAGGCTCGCGGCTCGAACCGCCGAGTTTTGGGCTCGGACCTTGGCACCAAATGCTCGGGATTTCGAGCCATTGACTCGGGCGTTGGAGCCAAATGCTTGGGATTTCAGGCTTCAGGCTCGCCGAGCTGAGCCCGAAGCCTGAAGCGTGGTGCGCCACACGCAAAGCCTGGAGCTTGAGGCCGCAACGATGGTGCTAGCGCTGGCGAAAGTGAGCTTGCAAATCCGTCAGGCTGAACGCGGCAGTGAACTGCAAGCCCTGGGCGGCGTAGAGTTCAGCGCCGCCCTGCTGACGGTCCACCAAGGTGAGTACCTGTTCAACCTGATAGCCCGCTAGGCGCAGGCGCTCCACAGCCTTGAGCGCAGACTGGCCGGTGGTCACCACATCTTCGAGCACGGCCACCCAGCTGCCCTGGGGCAGTTGCGGTCCTTCGATCCAGGCGGCGGTGCCGTGGCCCTTGGCCTCTTTGCGCACGATTAAGGCGTCTACAGGCCGCTCGGTTGCGGTGGAGAGCAGGCTCACGGCGGTGACCAGCGGGTCTGCGCCCAAGGTCAGCCCGCCGACCGCCTGAGTGCGCGGACTGAGCAGCGAGAGCAGCACCTGCCCGGTGCGCAGCGCCCCTTGCGCGTGTAAGGTCACTTCTTTGCAGTTGATGTAGTAAGGGCTCTTCTGACCCGATGAGAGCGTGAACTCGCCTTCGCGGTAGGCTCGCGTGACCAGTAGATCCAGTAGCTCAGCGCGGGCACTGTTCAGGTTGGGCGTCAGGTTGGGCGTCAGATCAGGCATTGGCAGCAGCAGTACGCAAGCGCGAAAAACGGGGCTAGTTCAGGATAGCGGAGCGCGCTTGGGGCACGAATCAGGCGGCGGTGCGTCGGTTGTGTCAGAGCCACCTGTGCCCTTGAAGATAGCGGCACCGTTGAATCCGGGGGTTTTGCGGTAGTCTTTTGAGAGTGTGCTCATAGAAAGTTCATGGTGTGAGGAGTTATGAACGCCTTTGTGTCACGTGGTCAAGTGGAGCCGATTCGGATTGGCGTGATCGGCGTTGGAAACATGGGACAGCATCATACGCGGGTGCTGAGTTTGTTGAAAGATATCGAACTGGTCGGTGTCTCAGATATCAATGTGGATCGGGGCCTGGATACGGCAAGCAAGTACCGGGTCCGTTTTTTTGAGGACTATCACGATTTGTTGGCTCACGTCGATGCCGTCTGTGTGGCAGTGCCCACACGCCTGCATTACGACGTGGGCATGACCTGTCTGCAAGCCGGAGTGCATGTGCTGATTGAGAAGCCGATCGCGGCCAATATTACCGAAGCTGAGTCGCTGGTCAATGCCGCAGCAGAATGCAACCGCATCTTGCAAGTCGGCCACATTGAACGCTTTAACCCGGCCTTTGCCGAGCTGAGTAAAGTGCTCAAGCACGAGGAACTCCTAGCGCTCGAAGCGCACCGCATGAGCCCCTATTCCCACCGCGCCAATGATGTCTCAGTGGTCTTCGATTTGATGATCCATGACATTGATTTGCTGCTGGAACTGGTGCCTGCGACGGTCAGCAATCTGACCGCTAGCGGTAGCCGCGCCTCAGACTCTGGCTATCTGGATTACGTCACCGCGACGTTTTCGTTTGTCAATGGGGTCGTCGCCACGCTCACCGCCAGCAAGGTCACGCACCGCAAGCTGCGCCGGATCATGGCCCACTGCAAGCACTCCTTGACCGAGGCAGATTTCTTAAATAAGGAGATCCTGATCCACCGCCAGACCACTGCTGACTCGCTGACCGACCACGGCCAGGTGCTGTATCGGCAGGACGGCCTGATTGAAAAGGTCTACATCAGCAACATCGAGCCCCTGCACGCGGAGCTGGAGCACTTCGTCAACTGTGTGCGTGGCGGCGAACAGCCCTCGGTGGGCGGCGAACAGGCGCTCAAGGCTCTGCGGCTGGCCAGTCGCATCGAGCAGATGGCCCTAGACGGCTGCGTCTGGCAGAAGCTCGCGCCCACCCTGGCCGATGCTCAACTCCAGGCCGTGCTGAGCTAAACGACCCACCCCTAAACTCCTGGGCTGCACCGCTGGCGCAGCCTTGGCTTCGCCTGTCAGCTGCCTCACATCTCGCTGATGATCCGCTGCACGATTTCCACCCCCGTCACCGCCTGCCACCCGAACAGACCTAGGAGCCCAATGTTCAACACGATGTGGGTATAGCGAGCCCAGACCTGCCCCTTTTGTAGGAACGGAGACAGCGCAGCAGAGCTGGCCACCAAGACAGCGACGCCCAAGCCGACGATCAGATGGGAGCCGACGAACAGCTTGCCGTTGTTCAGGTAGGTCACGGCCATGCCCCCGACTGTCCCGATCACGATCAGCGCCAGCAGAATCGATCCGACCTGGTAATGCCGAACGTTGAAGCGGCCCTTGATCAGCTCTTTCTTCTGGTCGCCTTCAGCTGCTCTCGTCCGCCGAATTTGAACCCCCAGGTACAGGGCATAGAGCGAAACCGCCAGCAAGACCCACATCAGAGTCGGGTGGACGAAGGTGACCAAAGGCTGGATGGAGGCTGGGATTTCTGGGCGCATGGGTGGGTTGAGAGCTACTCGGGAGTGTCGTAAAACTTATCACAATCCCAGCAACTCTGCCCGTGTCAGTCGTAACAGCGAAGCTGCCTCTGGATAGAAGCAGCTTTGCGATGGCCAGTTGAGTCAGCTTAGCGGCTGAACAGGGCGATCGGCTGGTCGGGCTCAACCACCACCACCCGGTCAGCGGTGACATTGCCCACCACCCCGCCGACCACCGCCCCGCCGAGCGCTGCGCCCAAACTAGCGCGGCCAAGGATTTCGCTGATCAACGCGCCACCAGCTGCGCCAATCGCTGCATCAGTCGCCACCCCGCCGACTGACGTGTCGCGCGGATCTTTGCGGTCGGTGATCACCTCCGAAGTCGCATTGAGGCGATAGGTGCGACCGTCGATTTCAACAGAGCGAGCGACATAGCGCAAGCCGCCCGGTGCCGGTTCAAAACGACCCCGAATCACCGACCCTCTGGGGATCTCTAGGCCGCCCAGCGTCCCATCAATCGTGATCGGTCGTCGCACCTGCAGGTCATAGTTGTAAGTGCGATTGTTGTTCAGATAAAGCGTTTCAGACTCGGTGATCACAGCCCGAATCGGTCTATCCCGCTCCAAGCGAAGGTCGTAGCCGTCGCCACTGCGGTTTTGGGCAGCAGCAGGCGCGCTCATCAACAGCGGCGAACCCCCCAACAGGACGGAACTCGCAGCCAGCACCAAAACTCGACGAACCAACAGGGCCTTGCGACCAGACGTGTGGGTAGAGTGCATAGCGCAGTGAATCCTCAACGACTCTCCCCTTGACGACCGGTACAGGTTGGTGTTCCCACGGTCACCGTTCAGTCGAGCCGCGTCAGAATCTCAACGCCCGCTTCGGTGACCGCAATCATGTGCTCAAACTGAGCGCTCAGCAGACCGTCCTGGGTTACTGCTGTCCAACCGTCTTCGAGCACTTTGACTTCCCAGGTGCCCTCGTTGATCATCGGTTCAATCGTGAACACCATGCCCGGTCTCAGACGCATGCCCTTGCCACGGGTGCCGTAGTGGAAAATCGAAGGCTCAGTGTGAAACACGCGCCCAATCCCGTGGCCGACAAAGTCGCGTACCACGCTAAAGCCTTTGCCTTCGGCATGGGCTTGAATCGCTGCGCCGATGTCGCCGAGACGAGCGCCGGGCTTGACTTCGGCAATGCCCAACATCAGGCACTCAGCGGTGATCTCCACCAGTTGGTGAGCGGTCTCACTGACCTGGCCCACGCAGAATGTCTTGCTGGTATCTCCGTGGTAACCCTCGACGATCAGGGTGACATCAATATTGATGATGTCTCCGTCTCGGAGCACCTGCTTGCGATTAGGGATGCCGTGGCAGACCACGTGATTGACGCTGGTGCAGATGTGCTTAGGGAAGCCGTTGTAGCCATAGGGCGCGCTGATTGCGCCGTGGGCTTGGGTCCACTCCTCACACAGGCGATCGAGTTCCTCCGTGCTGACGCCGGGTTTGACAAACGGCTCAATGTATTGCAGCAACTGAGCCGCCAGATGCCCCGCCGCCCGCATTTTCTGGATTTCTCGGGCCGACTTGATATCGACTGGTTGGCGGCGTTTTTCGAGGTCCATAAATTCTCCAAGTCCTGACAGCGGCGATCTTGGCCTAGTTCTGGCCTATTCAAAGCCTAACGCAACCGGTGTGTCTGCCTGGCACCATGGCCTTAGCTCCCACGCAATTCCGGTAACCACTAGCCCTTGTAGGGCTGCATGGCTATGCTAGCGCCCAACAGCAGACGGGTGCTAATTTTGTCTGGGGCTGCACCCGATTGAACTCCCCGATTGAACTCTAGGAGCACCGCAGCCATGCAACTCTCTTCCAGCTGGATTGTCCAGACCGCGATGGCTGCCACAGTCACTGTGGCGACCCTCAACCCGATGCCAGCCAATGCGTATACGACGGCGCGTAATCCGGCGAGGTATGTGGTCAAACCAGGAGGGGCTTATGACGGGGTCGCTGCGCTTTACGCGGGCAACAATTTTTCCTGTACTGGTTCTCTGCTCAGCACAGGGTTCCATGTTCTGACGGCAGCTCACTGTCTTGCCTCGCCAGCGGTGACGAGCGCAACGTTTCGCTTGGCGGGCGGAGCCATTAATATCCCGGTTGCTCAATCTTTTGTCCATCCAGGCTGGAACGGTAGTTTCTCCAATGGCCGAGATATTGCCGTTTTGCAGTTAGCTAACCTGGCTCCTACCGCAGCAATCCGCTATAGCCTTTATCGAGGAACAAATGAGCTGAGACAGACCAGTGTGAAGGTCGGCTATGGTCAAACCGGCAAGGGTCGGGTTCAGCAAAAATATCCTCTGGGTGTCTTGCGTGCCGGTCGGAACACCTACGATGCCCTGGGCGATCTGTTTAGTTATCCTGCGCCTGCGGGCAGCCTGCTGGCCTACGATTTCGATAACGGTCTGTCAGCCAACGACGCCTTGGGGGCCTTCGGTGTCCCGAACTTGGGGGCGGGCGCGAATGAGGTCAAGGCCGCGTTTGGCGATTCGGGGGGACCCAGCTTTATCGGCGGCTTAATTGCTGGTGTGACCTCATTTGGCCTGGGTGCTATCTCGACCGATGTTGATCAGAGCTTGAACTTCAGTTTTGGTGAACTGAGCTTTGACACTCGTGTGTCAGCTTATGTGAGTTGGATCGATGCTATCGTGGCGGGCGCACCAGTCCGTCAAAGCGCTGCACCACTGAGCGAAAATGGAGCTCCCGCCAATCGAGCTGCCCTTCGCACTTCGATGACTTCTCCCAGAGCCGTGCCTGAACCGGGGGTATTGGGAGCCCTTGCGCTGCTACTACTAGCGCTTGTCTGCAAGCGCCAGCGCTGACAGAGGCAAGTTGCTATGGCAGCAGAAAAATCATGATCGTAGTCAATCGACCTGAAGAGATGAATCTTGGCTTTGATGCGGCATTCAATTCAGGCGACATCCAACTCATTCTGACCCTCTATGAATCTGACGCCAAGCTCATGCCAAGCTCCGGAAAGCTGGCAGTGGGAGCTGACGAAATCCGAGCGCTCTACCGAGATTGGTT
>JANNOU010000007.1:0-8688 GCA_031399305.1 Leptolyngbya sp. SOY_34_metabat_272 | reverse complement strand
AGAAAGCGTTTGCCCTTCACCACCAAGCCTTTGCCCCAAACGAGTCAACATGCGGGTCAATCAGAAAGCGTTTGCCCTCAACCAGTAAACGTTTGCGGCAAACCAGAAAGCATTTGCCCCAAACCACAAAGTGTTTGACCTCAACCTGTGAACGTCTGCTCCAGAACTTGAGCCATACCCGCTTGCGCAATGCCCGAAGCTCGTGTACTCTTCTCAATTAGCTCATTCCTCCAAGCGTCGCTTGAGACTGTTCGAGCAGTTCCCAAGCGACTAACCCCCAGACTGACTTGCCCAGCCGGGAGGCTAAACGGCAGTTTAACACCGCCTAAGCCACCCCATCCTTCTTGGCGCTCCAGTACCGGGTGGCTTGGCGGCTTTGGGTCGGGGATAAGGTGCGAACCTTGTCCCCTCATTTCCCATAACTAAAATCTCTGGAGACTGTGCAGACCATGCGCCAACTTTGTGTTGCTTATCTCTGGGAGGGTTGTGATTCATGACTCCCTCCCCCGGCAGTTTTGATGACAGTGACTTCAGCATCCTTAAGGTGCTGATTGAACGCTATGGCCTCTCTCGCTTGATTGCTGCGCTCAGCCGGATTTGCCTATGGCAAGCCGAGCGGGCCGATGTCATGCAACGAGGCCGAGAAGCCGTGAACGAATGGCGCAAAGACGCCAGCCTGCTCACTCGCGTTCTAATCCAGCTCAACCACTAAAAGACCCCTTCCCCCGACTTCGAGGCAAGGAGAGGCAAACTCTGATCCCTCTAAACCTGCCGCCCCTCACCCGAGTTCGGGAGAGGGGCCGGGGGTGAGGGCCTCTGATTTATTTGCTCAGGCAGAGTGCGCAGGTGCAAAGCGGATTTTGAGATAGTCATCCTCCATCCTGGCTCCGGCAGGCTGAAGCGCCGCCAGCGTTTGAGGCAGAACTAAATTGCGACGATGATTGCCAATGCGGATGTTGAGTTCATCGCCGGTTTTGCTGAGTTCAATCTGATCCTTCGGAATACCCGGCAGGTACAGGTCTAAGCGGTACTGACCATCTTCCGTGACCACATTGAGAGTGGTCTCTTTGTAATAGACCTGCGTCGGATCTTCGCTGCCGCTATAGAGCGTCTCCTTCAGGCGCTCCAACGCCGCGAAGCCACACATCTCCTCAGAATACAGCGGCACTTCTTTGACCGGCAGCGGGCTAAAGTTATCGTGAATTTCCTTACGATATTGCTGTTGCGCCGTTTTCCAGCGCTCGAAATAAGGGTCCTGAACCGTGTCCGGCAGAATGCGGTTAGCAATCACCAAATCGGTGGCAACGTTGTAAAGACTCAGGTAAGCATGAGCCCGCAGCGACTCCTTAATCACCATTTTCTCGGGATTGGTGACCAAGCGGACCGTGGTGCAGCTGTTGTCTGTGAGGATGCGCTCCAGGGCCTCGATCTGCTCATAAAACTCGTAAGGGGCGTCGATCACCTCGCCCTGGGGCAGCGAGAAGCCGGTCATCTGCTTAAACAACGGGTTGAAAACCGGCGTGAACATCTTCGCCATGCCACGCATCGGGTAGAAAAAGCGGCGCATGTACCAGCCCGAGACCTCCGGCAAGCTGAGCAGGCGCAGAGCGGTCCCCGTGGGCGCGGAGTCGATGATCAAGACGTCAAACTCGTTCTCGTCATAGTGGCGCTTGACCCGCACCAGACCGAAGATCTCATCCATGCCCGGCAACACCGCCAGTTCCTGAGCTTGGACACCATCCAGGCCCCGAGCTTGTAGCACCTCGGTAATGTAGCGCTTGACCGAGCCCCAGTTTGACTCCAACTCCATCAGCGCGTCTAACTCTGCGCCCCAGAGATTGGCTTTAACTTGGCGAGGTTCGTGGCTGAGTTCACTATCAAAGCTGTCGGCTAAAGAATGGGCGGGGTCAGTGCTGAGCACCAGGGTCCGATAACCCAGTTCGGCACAGCGGAGCCCGGTCGCTGCTGCCACTGAGGTTTTACCCACCCCACCTTTGCCGGTCATCAAAATCAGCCGCATGCCCAGTCCGCCCCGCTTACTGAAAAACTCTTTACATTAGTTTACTGGGAATTGGAGAGTACCTGTGCCCCGCTCAGTTCGTTCCCGGCTACGAGCCTCAGTCTGAGAAAGTATTGGGAGATGGTGAGACAAACTCACTCTGAAACCGAAAGCCCTGTATCTTGAGCGGTAATAGAGTGTTATAGGCTTTACTCTAGTCAGAGATCTGAATCTATGGATGATCTATGGATGGATCTCGCTTACTCGAGGATGGTTTCATGAAATCGGCTCGTCGTCCGCTCATCCTGTTGCTAGTTGCCCTGTTGACCACGCTGACCGTGATCGCCTGTAGCGGCGGCACTCCCAGCGTTTCGGAAAGCCCCACCAGTCCTGCTAGTCCCGGCAACTCGGGAGCGGTGATCAAAGTCGGCTCCAAAGATTTCACCGAGCAATTCATCCTCGGCGAAATGTACGCCTTGGCTTTAGAGAACGCTGGCCTCCAGGTGGAACGCAAGCTGAACCTGGGCGGCACCCCCGTAGCCCAGGCCGGTCTCCAGAGCGGCGAGATTGATTTGTACCCGGAATACACGGGTACGGGGCTATTGACGGTGCTGAAGCTCCCCGTCAGCAGCGACCAGAAACAGGTCTTTGACACAGTTGCCAAAGAGTACAAAGAAAAATTCAGTCTGGTCTGGCTTGAGCCCGCGCCCATGAACAACGCCCAAGCCTTGGCCATGACCCAAGAGGGGGCCGAGAAATACGGCATCAAGACGATTTCTGACTTGGCGGCCAAGGCCAGCGAATTGACGATGATCGGCCCGCCCGAGTTTGAGGCGCGCGAGGACGGCCTGCCGGGCATCCAGAAAGCTTACGGCAATTTCAAGCTCAAAGCCTACAAAGCGGTGGATCCGGGTTTGCGCTACCAGGGCTTGGTGGATGGCGAAGCCGATGTGACCGTCGCCTTCGGTACGGACGGGCAGATCAGCGCCTTCAAGCTGGTTGTCCTGGAAGACGACAAACAGTTGTTTCCGCCCTACCAGGTGGCTCCGGTCGTGCGTCAGGCAGCGCTGGATGCTAGCCCCGGCATCGCGGCTGCCCTCAACGCGCTGGCTCCCAAACTGACCGACGCCACCATGCAACGTCTCAACTATGAGGTAGACGGCAAAAAACGCGAGCCTGCCGACGTCGCCAAGGAATTTTTGACCCAAGAGGGCATTTTGAAGGCGTCTTATTGACCAGCCAATGAGCGTGTATAGCCCTGCGTAGCCCAGACATCAGGTTCGGGGGCTGCCAAACTTTAAGCTATCCGAACCCCAGCTTTCCAGCCCGATATCGACGAGGAAGAAGCCGTGAGCGCTATCCAGTTTGAGCAAGTGTCCCTACGGTTTCCCGGAGCTTCCCGGCCAGCCGTCGATCACTGCAGCCTTGAGGTCGAGGCGGGTCGGCTGGTGGTGATTCTGGGGCCATCCGGCTGCGGCAAGACGACCTTGCTCAAGATGGTTAACCGTCTGTACGAACCGACCGAGGGCCGGATTCTCTTGGATGGCACCGACATTCGGCAGCTGAAGATTACAGCCCTGCGCCGGCAGATCGGCTATGTGATCCAGCAGTCTGGCCTGTTCCCGCACATGAGCGTAGCGCAGAACATCGGCGTGGTGCCCCGGCTGCTGAACTGGCCGCGCGCGCGCATCCAGACGCGAGTGGATGAGCTGCTGACCTTAATCGAGCTGCCGCCGGGCGAGTATCGCCATCGCTATCCTTCGCAGCTCTCGGGCGGGCAGCAGCAGCGGATTGGCCTGGCGAGCGCATTGGCCGCCGACCCCTGCGTGATGCTGATGGACGAGCCCTTCGGCGCGATCGACGCGATCACGCGGGCCACCTTGCAGGAGGAGATCCTGCGCCTGCAGCGCCAGCTGAAAAAAACTATTTTGTTCGTCTCTCACGACGTTGAGGAAGCGCTGCGCTTGGCCGACCGCATCTTGATCCTGCAGCGGGGGCAAATCGTGCAATACGACACGCCATTCAATATTCTGACCCGCCCGGTCAACGCCTTTGTGCGCGACCTGATGGGGGCGGATGACATGGTGCGCCAGCTCAGCCTGCTGCGCGTGGAGACAGCGATGACCAATCTTCCCCAGAACCACGAGGCCACCGGTGAGCCGACCATCGCCCGCCACGACAACCTGCGCAGCGCCCTCTCGCTGCTGTTGCGCACCGGGGCCTCAAACCTGCGGGTGGTCGATGGGGTCGATACAGTCGGAGTGCTCACCCTAGAGCACATTCGTGATTCAGCCAGCCTGGGAGTGAGCGCGTGAGTTATCTCCTGCAAAATCCGGCGATCGTGGGCAAGTTACTGCTGCAGCACTTGCAGATGACGGGCTTGTCGCTGTTGATCGCGGTGTTGATTGCGCTGCCGCTGGGGCTGTTGATCACCCGTTACAGTTGGCTGAACCTGCCTGTGATGGGCGTGCTGGGCACCCTGTACACCGTGCCCAGTTTGGCGTTGATTATTCTGCTGGTGCCCACGTTTGGCCTCAATGCCCGGTCGGTGATCGTGGCGATGATTCTCTATGCGCAGGTCATTTTGGTGCGCAATATCGTTGTGGGCTTGCAGTCGATTAAACCGGCGATTCTCGAGGCGGCACGGGGGATGGGCATGAACGCCTGGCAGCGCTGGTGTCAAGTGCAGGTGCCCCTAGCGCTACCGATTTTTCTGGCGGGCTTGCGGATCGCGGCAATTGTGGCAGTTGCCATTGCCACGATTGGCGCGAAATTCGGCGCGGGCGGCTTGGGGGTGCTGCTGTTTGAGGGCATCGCCCAGACCGGTCGCTACGACAAAATCTGGGCGGGCTCGCTCAGCGTCGCGGCTCTGGCTCTGGTGCTCAATTTAGCCCTGCTGGGCCTGGAACGGGTCTCGAACCCGGTCAATCGCGGCGCTCGTGCCCGTCGCAAAGCCGATGCCTTGATTCAGGTTTAGCGAGAACGGCTGAGCGGTGGCTCCACGGCTCGCTGCAAAAGGCTCAAGCTGAGTTCGGCGAGCAACGCCAGGATAGCAACCGGAATCGCCCCCACCAGCAACACGGTATTGTCGTACAGCGCAAAGCCCAGGGTGATGAACGTGCCCAGGCCGCCGCCGCCGATGAACGCAGCCAATGTGGCACTGGCAATCACCTCGACGGTCGCGATTTTAATGCCTGCAATCACCACGGGCAGCGCCAACGGAATTTCGACCTGACGCAAGACTTGGCCGGGGGTCATGCCCATGCCGAAGGCCGCCTCGCGAATCGCAGGCTCGATGCCCCGAAAGGCAACGTCGGTGCTGATCAAAATCGGCGGCATCACCAGAATCGTGAGGGCGATCGCGGCCGACTGGAAACTGAGGCCAAAATAGGGAATCGCCAAAAACAAAATCGCCAGACTGGGGATTACCCGCAGCGCATTAAAGCTGTTAATTAACAGCGTTGAGGCTGCGCGTGAGCGAGCGCTCAACAGACCTAAAGGCAAGCCCACCACTAGGCCGATCGCGAGCGGCACGGCGACCAGCCATAGGTGCTCTATTAGGGCGCTCATCAGCTTGTCGGCGTGATTTAGCGCGTATGCGTAGGCTTGACTCAGCGGCTCAACGAAGCCCATCCGGCTCACTCCTGATTGGTCACATCCTGGGTTGCTCAAAATCTTAGCGTGTGACCCAGATCGCGCGGGCAAGCCTCAGCTATCACCCCGGCTTCTAGCCTAGGGGTGGGATAACAGAGAACATCCTGAAGTCTCCTGAAAGATTGCCATGGCGGCTCCACGGCTGACCAGAAATTCTGCACTCTGGCATAGCCTGAGTATCACCCTAATGATTGCCTTGATCTCTGGGCATTGGGATCTCAGGATTTTCTCGCTCTCGCTCGGCGGTCTGCTCAGCCAGGGGTCCGAGCAAAGCGCCGGGCTTGGCCTCAGTTTCGAACCTTCTGAGCCCAGCGGCTTAAACTGTGAGGGTCGAGAGTCGTCATTGGCGGGACCTGAGGGCTGCGGATATGGCAGAGCCAAGAATCTTGATCATTGATGACGATCCGGTGCTGCGGCTGCTATTTGAGAAAACGCTCAGGCGGCAGGGCTACCAGGTCAGCGTGGCCGCAGATGGGGCTGAGGGGCTCGCCCAAGCCCAAGCTCTGTGCCCCGAGCTGATTATCTGCGACTGGATGATGCCGACCCTGGACGGCTTGGGCGTCTGTCGCCAGGTCAAGGCCGATCCCAATCTGGCGCTGACTTTTTTTATCTTGCTCACCGCTCGCGACAGCATGGACGACCGGGTGGAGGGCTTGGACACCGGAGCCGATGAGTTTCTCTCGAAGCCTGTGGACTTGAGTGAGCTGCGGGCGCGGGTGCGGGCGGGCCTGCGCTTGCACCGCCTCAGCCGCGATCTCCAGGCGCAAAAGCAGCTATTGGAAGCGGAACTGGCGCGAGCTGCGGATTACGTTCGGTCACTGCTGCCGGACCCCCTTGCGCCCACAGCGGGCTTGGGATCTGGGTTGAGCACCCATTGGCGGTTTGTGCCCTCGGCGCAACTCGGCGGCGACTGCTTCAGTTATCACTGGCTCGACCCAGAGCGGTTTGCGGTGTATCTGCTCGATGTCTCGGGACATGGGGTCGGCGCGGCGCTGCTGTCGGCCTCGGTGATGAATCTGCTGCGCTCGCGTTCGCTGCTGGCTGATTTTTATGCGCCAGACCAGGTGTTGGCTGGCTTGAATCAGGCCTTCCCGATGAGCAGCAATAACGACCTCTACTTCACCCTGTGGTATGGCGTGATCGACCTCAAGCAGTGGCAGATCACCTACTCAAGCGGCGGTCATCCACCGGCTATCTTACTGAGCGAGGCGCAGGAGCCTACCCTGTTGCGCACGGTCGGGCTGCCGATTGGCATGTTGCCGGAGGCGCAGTACACCAGCGCCGTTCAGGCCCTGCCGTCGGTTGGGCGTTTGTACCTGTTCAGCGATGGCATTTACGAGCTAGCCGACGACACGGACGATATCTGGGGCTTGCCCAGCTTCACCCAGGCACTGGCGGCCAGCGATGCCGGGGCGGCGGAGCCAGGTCAGGTGCTCGATCAGGTGATCGCTCAGGTCTACGCCTACCAAGCCAGTGAGCACTTGGCCGATGACCTGTCGCTGCTGCAAGTGTGCCTGGACCGCCGGTAGCAGAACTCGAGCCTTGAGCCTCGCTGCTCATAGACTCGTGTAAAAAGCTCGCCAATCGAAGCTCAAGGCTCGGCGCTGGCTGCCAAAAGCTCGGGACCCCGAGCCCAAAGCTCCAACTTCCAGGCTTTCAGCGCGGGGCTTTCAGCAAAAAACTCGGGTTCTGGAGCCAAAAACTCGGGCCAGGCACTGCGAAGCTCGGCCGGGGCAGATCAGCGCTTCAACGTAACACAAGCTTCACAGTGCAAAAAGCAGATCCCCTTTGCAGTAGCCTAGAGCCTAACGGTTCAATGAAAAGCCATTTTTAGCAAGCGCGAAGCCTTCTGAACATGACAGCCACCGATATCCAAAGACTGGTCAACTCGTTTGCCCCAGCTCAGCCCAACCCCCGTCAGGCTCAAGTGAGCCAGTTCATGCGCCACCTCCAGGACGAGATCTGCGAGGCTCTGGCGGCGGCGGATGGGGGGAGTCACTTCCGCGAGGATACCTGGCAGCGGCAAGAGGGCGGCGGCGGACGCTCGCGGGTGCTCAGCGAGGGTGGCGTGTTCGAGAAGGCAGGCGTGAATTTTTCAGAGGTGTTCGGCGCTGGTTTGCCGCCCTCGATTTTGCAGCAACGGCCTGAGGCCAAAGGGCACGGCTTTTATGCCACCGGCACCTCCCTGGTGCTGCACCCGCGCAACCCCTATGTGCCCACGGTCCACCTCAATTACCGCTACTTCGAGGCAGGCCCGGTGTGGTGGTTCGGCGGCGGCATCGACCTGACCCCTTACTACGGCTTCGCCGAAGACGCCCAGCACTTCCACCGCAGCCTGCGGCGGGCTTGCGATGCTCATCACCCCGCCTACTACCCGGTGTTTAAGCCCTGGTGCGACGAGTATTTCTTCTTAGGCCACCGCGACGAACCCCGAGGCGTCGGCGGCATTTTCTTCGACTACCAGGATGGCCAGGGTGAGCTCTATCGCGGGCCGAATGCTGATGGGCACGCCGCCGCCGCCAGTGACCAACTGGGCGCGCCGCTGTCGCGCTCTTGGGAGGACCTGTTTGCCTTTGTACAGTCCTGCGGCGGGGCCTTCCTAGAGGCTTACTTACCCATCGTGGAGCGGCGGCAGCACCTGGAGTACGGCGAGCGGCAGCGACAGTTCCAGCTCTACCGGCGTGGGCGCTATGTGGAGTTCAACCTGGTCTACGACCGGGGCACGATTTTCGGCTTGCAGACCAAAGGGCGCACCGAGTCGATTCTGATGTCCCTACCGCCGCTGGTCCGCTGGGAGTATGACTTCCACCCCGAGCCCAACACGCCCGAGGCGGAACTGTACGACGTGTTCCTCAAGCCCCAGGACTGGGCGTAGTCGCGATCACCGTGCGGTGGCGCGGGCTGTTGGCGGTCACCGTGGGTGGGTTGAAGCCCGCCTCAACCAGAGCTTGCTCCAAGTCGAGGCTGAAATAGTCGTTCAGGTAAGGCTCGGTGCTCTTGAGCAAGGTCAGAATATAGGGCGGCATCTGACGGTA
>JANNOU010000006.1:0-12328 GCA_031399305.1 Leptolyngbya sp. SOY_34_metabat_272 | reverse complement strand
CACGATCGCCCAGCTCGGCCGCTGGCGGCGTCTGAGCCGCTGCTACGAGGGTACCGAGGCGAGCGCCCGCGCCTGGCTCGAAGTCGCCTCGGCTGCTGCGCCGCGGGGGCTATGCGTCGGTGACGCAAGCCTGGCGCTGGCTGGCCAATGATTTGACTCTGCTCTGTCGCCTTATCGAATGAATCAGCCCTGCCCACTGGGGGACGAAGCGCCTCCCCCAGGCCCCCTGCGCAAGGGGTGGGTGAGATGTTGGGTGGGTGCCTGTTTGGGTTGAGTTTGGGGCTTGGGGGGGGAAGTGGGCGGTTTAGGCTGGGACTTCGGGGTGGAGGTCTTCGCGGCTGTGGGCGATGGGGCTGGTGGTGGAGACCATGGCGGCCAGCAGGACTTCGGGGGTCACTTCGAAGGGCAGGCGGTGGATATCGGAGGTGGGGGCGCAGGCGACTTCGGCGGCGTGTTGGAGGTCGGTGAGTGTGAGGCTCGACAGGCCCAGGTCGGCCAGGCTGCGGGGCAGGCCCAGCTCGTTGTAGAACTTCAGCAATTGGTGGCGGGCGGTGGCGGCGAGCTGGTTGCCCTCGAATTCTTCTAGGCGCAGTTGGACCAGAATGCCGTAGGCGACTTTTTCGCCGTGCAGGATGGCGTGGGCGGGCAGCAGGTGGGTCAGGCCGTTGTGTACGGCGTGGGCGGCGACGGTGCGACACTGGGCACCGCCTAGGCCGCCAATCATCCCCGCCATCAGGACGGAGGCGTCTACGACTTCGCGCCACACGGCAGAGCCTGGCTGGGCTAGGGCTGGGGCTGCGCACTGGAACAGGATGTCGCGCAGGACCCGTGCCTGTTGCACGGCGGCAATCACCAGGGTATGAGACGAATGGCCGCTGCTAACTGAGGCTTCGTACCACTTGGCCAGGGCGTCGCCGATGCCTGCGACCAGGGTCCGACGGGGGGCGGTGGCGATCAGGTCGTAGTCGAGGATCAGCAGTTCGGGGCAGCGGGGCAGGGGCACGTCGTACTGGAAGGCCCCTGCTGGGGAGTAGACGTTGGACAGGGCGGTCCAGGCGGCGCAGGTCGCGCCGTTGGTGGGGATGGTGACCACGGGCAGGTGGTTCTGGTGGGCGACTAGCTTGGCGGTGTCCAGGGCTTTGCCGCCACCGACGCCGATCACCAGGTCGGCTGAGTGGTTCGCGAGTTCGGCGCGCAGACGGGCCAGTTCTGCTTCACTGCAATCGCGACCGTAGGGGCTCCAGGCGGCTGTCTCTCCCAGCGTGGCTCTGAGCTGGGGTTGCACGGCGGCCAGAGCCTGCTGGCCGCCGATCACGAGAGGCCGCTGGCCCAGACAGGTGATCGGCGCGGCGGCCTGGGCTAGGATGCTACTGCCGCGCATCACCTGCGCCGGGGCCACCATCAGAACGGGTAGAACGCTCAGCTGATCAGAACTCATAGCAACCTGCGGCCTTCCGACAAAAGAAATAAGAGATTGACTCTACCCCAACTCTATCGAGATTGACCGCATTCTTGGGGGGGTGGCTGTCAGGTTCTGTGAATGCGCTAAACTGCGCCCAGCGAAACCATAATGTCCAAAATCTGAGGAGTGAGTCGCTGATGAGCCAGCCAGCCAACTGGTTGATCCGAGGCGCGCGCTTAGTGTTGCCCGAGGCTGAACCAACTGAAGGCGATCTGCGTGTGGCAGACGGGCGGATTGTTGAAATCGGCTCGAACCTGGCGGGCAATGCTGAGCAGCAGATCGACGCCCGGGGCCTGTGGTTATTGCCGGGGGTCATCGACCCCCAAGTTCACTTCCGCGAGCCGGGGCTGGAGCACAAAGAAGACCTGCGCACCGCCAGTCATGCCTGCGCCAAAGGCGGTGTCACCTCGTTTCTGGAAATGCCCAACACGCGCCCCCTGACCACCACGCAGGCACTGTTGCAGGACAAGCTCGATCGGGCTGCCCAAAAGTGTGTGGTCAACTACGGCTTTTTCATCGGGGCCACTGCCGAAAACCTGCCCGATCTCAACGGCGCTCAGCCGACCTGCGGCATCAAAATTTTTATGGGTTCGGCCTCTGGGCCTCTGTTGGTCGACGATGAGGCGGCGCTGGAACGAATTTTCGCTTCGGGCCATCGTCTGATCGCGGTCCACGCCGAAAATCAGGCGCGGATTGTGCAGCGGCGAGCCTTGTTTGCAGACTCTACCGACCCGGCGGTGCATTCGCAAATCCAGGACAATCAGGCCGCCCTAGAAGCTACCCAATTGGCGCTCAAGCTGGCCAAAAAATATCAGCGACGCCTGCATATCTTGCACTTGTCGACGGCAGAAGAAGTAGCGCTGTTGCGGCAAGACAAACCTGCCTGGGTGACGGCGGAAGTCACGCCCCAACACTTGTTGCTGAATACCAGCGCTTACGAGCGCATTGGCACCCTGGCGCAGATGAACCCGCCGCTGCGCTCGGAGCATGATAATCAGCTGCTTTGGCAGGGCCTACACGAGGGGGTGCTAGATTTCATTGCCACCGACCATGCCCCCCACACCCTGGAAGAAAAGGCCAAGGGCTACCCGCTGTCGCCCTCCGGGATGCCCGGGGTCGAGACCTCGCTGCCGCTGATGCTGACGGCGGCTCGCCAGGGCCGCTGCACGGTAGGCCAGGTGGTTCGCTGGATGTCCAGCAATGTGGCCGAGGCTTACCGAATCGCCCACAAGGGCAAACTGGCGCTCGGCTACGATGCCGATTTGGTGTTGGTGGACCTGGAGCAGTTCAAACCCGTCCGTCGCCAAGACTTGCTGACCAAATGTGGCTGGAGCCCGTTTGAAGGCTGGGAACTGACCGGCTGGCCAGTGCTGACCCTGGTCGGAGGACAACTGGCCTACGCCGACGGCCAGGTCGATCCAGACGTGCGCGGCAGTGCGTTGCAATTTGCCGCGTGAGACAGGGCCGCGTGAGACAGTGGGGGTGTCCTCGCTGGCAAGGACTTGCGCATGTTTCTGGGCGTGGACGGCTGCCGCCAGGGCTGGCTGTGTGTGACGGCCTACGGGCCTGAGCAGTTCGCCTGGCAAATTCGCCCGGCCTTGGACTTGGCCGAGCTGAAGCGCCTGGGGGTGTTGCGCCTCGCTATCGACATCCCCATTGGCCTGCCCGACGGTGCAGAGGGACGCATCTGCGACCGCGTCGCCCGCCAACTGTTGCCGGGCGCGGGCAGCCGCGTGTTCCCAGCACCGCTGCGCGCGGTGATTGAGCGGTGGCCTCTCAGCTATGCCGAGGCCAATCAGATCTCACGCGAGCAGTCCGGCAAGGGTATTTCTCATCAGACGCTAAACATTGCTGCCAAAATCGCTCAGATCGATCAGCAGCACCAGGCATTGCCCGAGGCCAGCGACTTCATCTACGAAGCGCATCCAGAGGTGTTGTTTGCCTTGCTCAACGACGGACAGCCATTGCCCTCCAAAAAGACTGCGCAAGGCCAGCAGCGGCGTCTAGCTCTGCTGAGTTCTCCTGCTTTGGTCAGCCTTTATCAGGAAGTCCTGCGGCTGACCCCCCGCCAGCAAGTTCAGCGAGACGATATCCTCGACGCCTGTGTCTGCACTCTGGCCGCTTTGACAGGCGATTTAGTGGGCATTTGCCCCTCAGAAATTGATAGCCGAGGGGTTCCGATTCGGATTTGCGCACCGCGCACCTGGCTCGCCTCTATCCGCAAAACCGCAGACGAGAACAAATGAACTAAAGCCCTGACCAGAAATTCTAGTGGCCAATAGAACAAAGCCCGCGAACGATACCGCGCAAAGCTCCACAGATTAGGGACTGAGAACAGAGCCTAGGCTCTGAGTGGTGAGCAGCCCCTCAGTCTGATTCACTTACCGGTGCCGTTGCGTCCGTTTTTAGAAGCCTTGATATCCTCGATCTCCAAGTCTTCTTCGCCTGCCTCGAGCTGGACAAGGTGGATGTGTTTGTAGCCCAGCTTGATGACGAATTCATCGCCTGGCTGCAAGCCCATCTCTTGTGTGTAGGCCGCGCCAATCACAATCTGACCGTTCTTGTGGACGGTGACGCGATAGGTCGGTTCCCGACCGCGGCCATCTTTGCTGGTTTCAGGGCTCAGTTGTGTGCCCCGAGCCGCCAGCAGTGCGTCGTAGAAATCGGTCAGATTCACGCGAATCTGGTTGCTTTTGGTCTTGGTGTAGTAGCCGCAAATCCGAGCCTTCTCTCGACGCGGAAGCGAGGAGAGGTCTTTTACTTTTTGCAGCAGGGCTTTGCCGGTCAGGGGTGCAGTCGCAGCTTTAACCATAAGATGTACAGAAATTTTCTTCTCCTAGAATAGCGAATAATAGAGCGAGCTGGAATCAACCAGACCAGAATTCTTTTTCTAAGCGCTAAGATTGGCTCAAAAATCACAAATTTCCGTTGCGTCGGCGTTAGCGCTCCGGAGGAGCTGTTGAGAACTCGTCGGTGCCATTCCTGCTCAGAGCGGCTGCGATCGGCGTCGATAGCTTACTTACAAACCTTAAGAGAGGCAGGCGGTTTCTGAGCGTGCCTGTCAGCTGGGGATAAGACCGAGACAGGAATACTTGCCTTGCAGCGGTACACCTACCCAATTCAGGACCAGTTGGATTCTCATGAGAGTTTTGTTTCAGATTGTCCGTCAGAACCGAGACGAGCCTCCGCGCATCGCCCGCTACGACCTTGAGGTCGAGCCCAGCAACACAATTCTGGACTGTCTCAACCAGATCAAGTGGAGCCAGGATGGAAGCTTGGCCTACCGTAAAAACTGCCGTAATACGATCTGTGGCAGTTGTGCAATGCGGATCAATGGGCGCTCAGCTCTGGCCTGCAAGGAAAATGTGGCCAGCGAACTGCAGCGCCTGGAATTGCTGGGTCAGGGCAATTCAGAGGCACCCATTATCACTGTCGCACCGATGGGCAACATGCCGGTGATCAAAGATCTGGTGGTGGATATGAATTCCTTCTGGGGGAACCTGGAGGCGGTTCAGCCTTACGTAAGCACTGCGGCCCGCCAGATTCCGGAGCGTGAATTTTTGCAGACGCCGGAAGAGCGGGCCAAGCTCAACCAGATGGGAAATTGTATCCTCTGCGGAGCCTGCTACTCCGAATGCAATGCGCGGGAGGTCAATCCTGAGTTTGTCGGGCCGCACGCGTTGGCCAAAGCCTACCGTCTGGTCGCCGATTCCCGCGATGCGAGCACCGCAGAGCGCCTGGCAACTTACAGCCGGGGAACGGCTGGCGTTTGGGGCTGCACTCGCTGCTTCTACTGCAATGAAGTGTGCCCGATGGAGGTTGCGCCGATGGACCAAATTGGCAAAATCAAGCATGAGATCTTGCAAGGTCAGGCCCGCGAAGCCCCTGCCGATCCTCAGAGCGAGCGAGCGATCCGCCATCGCAAGATGATGATTGAACTGGTTAAACAGGGCGGCTGGGTAGATGAGCGCCAGTTCGGCTTGAAGGTGGTCGGCAACTACTTCCGAGATCTGGCGGGTTTGTTCAGTCTGGTGCCGTTGGGTTTGGCAATGTTGCGCAAGGGTAAGTTCCCCTTCAAGTTTGAGCGCTCTCAAGGTACGCCAGCCGTGCGCAAGCTGATTGAAACCGTTGAACAGCAGGAAAATCTCAAGGATTAGGATCTATGCCCCTCAAATATGCATACTATCCCGGCTGTGTGGCTCAGGGCGCTTGTCGGGAATTGTATCTCTCGACTGCTGAGCTGACCCGTGCGCTGGGCATCGAGCTGGTTGAACTCAAAAAAGCCTCCTGCTGTGGCGCTGGCACCTTCAAAGAAGACTCACGTCTGCTTGAAGATTCGGTCAATGCTCGCAATATCGCCCTGGCTGAAGAATTGAGCTTGCCCATGTTGACCCATTGCAGCACCTGTCAAGGCGTGATTGCTCACGTGGACGAGCGCCTCAAAGCGTTCAAAACCTCCGATCCGGCCTATGTGGAGCAGGTGAATCGTCTGCTGGAGCCGCAGGGGTCTTGCTATCACGGCAGCACCGAAGTTCGCCACTTGCTCTGGGTCTTGGTGGGAGACTACGGACTGGCCGAAATTCAGCGACGGGTCACGCGTAGGCTCTCGGGCCTCAAGTGCGCTTCGTTCTACGGTTGCTATTTGCTGCGGGGTCAGTTGACCAATCGCTTCGATGACCCACACAACCCCCAGTCGCTAGAAAACCTGTTCCGAGCTGTGGGCGCAGAGCCAGTAGATTATGCGGGGCGCACCAAATGTTGCGGCTGGCCACTCTCCAGCTATGCCACCGAGCAGGCATTTCAGATGGCGGGCAACCACATTCTGGCGGCAATTGAAGCGGGGGCAGACTGTTTGGTCACCCCCTGTCCTCTGTGTCACCTCAACCTGGACTCGCGCCAGCCGGAAGTCGAAAAGGTCCTGGGGCGCAAACTCGGCTTGCCAGTATTACACATGCCTCAACTGGTCGCTCTGGCCCTGGGCATCGCCCCCGAAAAGTTGGGCCTGGACCGCCACATTGTCTCAACCCAACCCGTGCTGCAAAAGCTGATGGTAAGCGTGTAAGAGCAAGCTGGGCTCAGGAGGTGCGCTCGCCGAACAGAATCGTCCCTAGGCGGACCATCGTCGCCCCAGCGGCGACCGCCTGGGGATAGTCGCCCGACATGCCCATCGACAGCTCTCGTAGCTGAGGCAGAGAGCGGGCGTTGATGCGCTCGGCCAGCTCGCGAGTTTGCTGGAAGGTGGTGAGGGCTTGGTCGGCATTCAGGCCCAGGGGCAAGATGGTCATCAGGCCCCGGATCCGCAGGTGCTGACATTGGCTGAGGGCTTCGAGATCGCGCCACAGCTCATCGGCCTCCCAGCCATATTTGCTGGGATCGGCGGCCAGCTTCACCTGCAGGCAGACCTGGGGAGCCTTGCCCAACTCGCCTGCGGTGCGGTCTAGACGCTGGGCTAGCTTCAGACTATCAATGCTGTGAATCCAATCAAACAGCTCCAGGGCCGGGCGCACCTTGTTGCTTTGTAGATGGCCGATCAGATGCCAGGTAATCTGGCCCAGGTCGGCCAGCGCCTCGCGTTTGCGAACGGCTTCCTGGATCTGACTTTCGCCGAAATCACGCGCCCCAGCCGCATAGGCCAGCCGCATCGCCTCGACGCTCGCCTGCTTGCTCACGGCGATCAGACGGACCTGGGACGGCAGCTGAGTGCGCAGGGTCTGCAACCGCTGGGCGAGCGGCTCGCTGCCGGTGAATTGCGGGGTCGGAGGGGCGACCATAGCGATTTAAGGAAAGGTGCGCTTATAAGTATCGTGGAGCAGACTGTATTCGCTGTGCTGACCGTTGCGGCGCAGCAGACGCAGATGGCTCTCAATCAATTGCCGTGCATCGCTGCGGCTGACAGGCTCAAACTGCATGCCCTCAGGACTATAAGACACCAAAAAAAATAGCCGCTGAGCGTAGAGTGTGGCAAACAGCTGCTGGTCATCCTCCAAGACGCACAGACTCGAAAGTAAGCCAAATGTGGGGTGATTCAGATAATGCTCGGGCGTCATGTCTGTTCACTCAAGGACAGCGCAACGGTCGTCTGGCAAAAGAGCGCCGTGGCGATCGCGTAGTCGCCGTCATGGCTGAAGCTGAGCTGCCACTCCCAACTCGTCTGCTGGCGTTGCTGAACCAGAGCGAGCGCCCGATTGTGTAGCGCAATCGTCGGCGCACCACTGGGTTGGCGCACGATTTCCACGTCGCGATAGCCCACGCCTCGCCAACCGGTGCCTAAGGCTTTGACCACGGCCTCCTTGGCGGCCCAGCGTCCGGCCAGACGAGCGCTCACCTGGCGGGCAGAGCGATGACAATCCTGCTGCTCTTGGGGGGTGTAGACCTTGTCCAAGAAGTGTTTGCCGAACTGCTCAACCACCGCTACGATGCGGGAAATGTGGACTATGTCAGTGCCAATTTGGAGTCCAGAAGCAGGAAAATTAAACAGAGTATTCACAGGTTCTCGAGAATCACCCAACTGGTGTGGTCAGGTGTAAAGGTCTGGGACAGCCCCTATGGATAAGCATCGGTTGAGCTTACATTCACATCACTCTATAGGGAGGCTGCGACCATCGCCAACCGGCGCTCTGCCAAGACTCAATCTTACGTCTAGCTTGCCATAGGTAGTGAAAATGACCGCTCACACTAGGTGGAGGCTGACGCGCAGGGGTTGCTAGGTTTCGCCTCAGAACCGGCGGGAAATCAAGGGCTGAGGCAGAACTCGTGGCAAGATAAGGAGGTGCCTACGCACCCTCTTCACCCACTCTGAACTGGAACCTGCTGTGACTACCCCTGCTCTTGCCCAACGCGCCGTCTTTCCCTTCACGGCCATCGTCGGCCAGGAAGAGATGAAGCTGGCGCTGCTGCTCAATGTGATCGAGCCCAAGGTCGGCGGGGTGATGATCATGGGCGACCGAGGCACGGGCAAATCGACCACGATCCGCGCCCTGGCCGATCTGCTGCCCGAGATCGAGGTGGTCGCCGACGATCCGTTCAACTCCAGCGCCACTGATCCTGACTTGATGAGCGATGAGGTGCGCGCCATCGCGGGCGAGCGCCGCGTGGTCAAAAAGCAGGTGCCGATGGTCGATCTGCCGTTGGGGGCCACCGAAGACCGGGTCTGCGGCACAATCGACATTGAAAAGGCGCTCTCGGAAGGTGTGAAGGCGTTTGAGCCGGGCCTGCTAGCCCGAGCCAATCGCGGCATCCTCTATGTGGACGAGGTGAACCTGCTCGACGACCACCTGGTGGACGTGCTGCTGGACTCAGCGGCGTCGGGCTGGAACACGGTGGAGCGCGAGGGGATCTCGATTCGCCATCCGGCTCGCTTTGTGTTGGTGGGCTCGGGCAATCCCGAGGAGGGTGAGTTGCGCCCCCAGCTGCTAGACCGCTTCGGCATGCACGCCGAGATCCGCACGGTCAAGGACCCGGCGCTGCGGGTGCAGATTGTGGAGCAGCGCACCGAGTTCGACCAGAACCCCCAAGCGTTTTTGGTGGCCCATCACCAGACCCAGACCGAGTTGCAAGGTCGGCTGGTGGCGGCTCAGGATCGCTTGCCGTCGGTGAGCGTGTCGCACGAGCTGCGCCTGAAGATCTCCCAGGTTTGTGTAGAGCTGGATGTGGATGGTCTGCGCGGAGACCTAGTCACCTATCGCGCGGCGCGGGCCTTGTGTGCGCTGGAGGGGCGCGACGAGGTGAGCGTGTCGGATATCCGGCGGGTGATCACGCTCTGTTTGCGCCATCGGCTGCGCAAGGATCCGCTGGAGTCGATCGACTCGGGCTACAAGGTTGAGAAGGTCTTTAACCGGGTGTTTGGCCTGTCTGAGACGGAGAGCGGCCAAAACGGCAGCACTGTGCCTGAGCCGTCGGTGGCTCGCCTCTGAGTTCCAGCTTGATCCTGCTGATCGGGCTGCCGGGCAGTGGTAAGTCTACGCTGGCCCAGTCGCTGCTAGTGCTCAACGCTCGGCGGCGGCTGGTTTCTACCGACGCGATTCGGGCTGAGCTGTTCGGCGATGAGGCGATTCAAGGGGCCTGGCCGCTGATCTGGCAGCGGGTGGAGCAGCGTTGGCGACAGGCTACCGCAGTGGGGCTGGATGTGCTCTACGACGCCACCAACACTGTGCGCCGTCAGCGCCGTCGGACTCTAGGGCAGGCGCGGCGGCTGGGCTTTGGGCGGTTGGTCGGTTGGTGGCTGGATGTGCCTCTGACCGTGTGCTTGCAGCGCAACCAGCAGCGCACTCGGCAGGTGCCCGAGGCGGTGATTCAGCGGATGCACCGGCAGCTCAGCGGCGCGCCGCCGACTTTAGCCGAGGGCTTCGATGGCTTGATCCGGCAGACCAGCGGTTTTGAGTAAGTATTTGAGCAGACCGAGCTTGAGGGGTCGGTTGTCGCGCATCGGCAGGGCCAAGTGCACCGAGCTGCCGGTTTTGCCGTAGATCTGATGAGTGCCCTCGACTCTCAGCAGGGTCCAGCCGTGACATTCGAGCAGGGCGGTGTGGTTGTAAGCCCCGACTTCGTGGACAGAACTCAGGGTCATAGGGCAATTTCCAAGATGGGGTGGTCAGTGATCTGGGCCAAGGGCGCGCCAGCCGCCAAACAGCCCTGGACGGCTTCGCAGAGATTTTGCTGCAGTTCCTCGAAGGTTTCTCCCTGGGTGGCGCAGCCTGGCAGGGCTGGGATTTCGGCCCAATAACCGCCTTCTTCGGCTTTGTGAACTAGCGCTTTGAACTTCACGGGCGATTCCTCCAAGGCGATTTGCAATGGCCGAGAATTGCTAAAGACTGACACAGGCTTTGGCAGGCCAGAATAGCACCCGTGATTCGCAGGTGATGGTCGGTCAAAAGCTCGGCTAATCCTGGGCTTCAGCCTGCTCAAGGCCGCTAAGAAATCTCGTGAATCTTCAGCAGATTTTTAGACTTGTCGTTGCGATTTGTGTGGTCATTTTGAGCTGGGTAAAGCAGTCTTTACAGAGTTTTGCAATTGCACCGCTCAAACCTCTAGACCGACCACGGTCAGGTCCGCTGGGTGCTCAACGCTGAACTGATAAAACAGCTCTTGTTTGGCGTTGGGCGGCAGGGTGAGGCTCCACGCCAGCAGGCCCATCTCGCTGAGCGGGATCTGGGGCTGGCTGCGGCTCAGGCGGACTTTGATCTGTTCGTGGCGGCTGACGGGCAGTTGCTCGCTGAGGGTCAGCGGCGCGGGGCAATCGCGCAGATTGGTGAGCTTGAGGCGGTAGGCGTAGGTGGTGCGACGCTGGCCGCTGATGAAGCGTTTATCGACCTCGCGTTCGACTAGGTCGCGCTCAATGCTTAAGCCTTCGTCGATGCCTAGGTTTAGCTTGAAGGCTTGACCGGGCGCGATGTTGTCTAGGGAGGTGGTGCCGACAAAGGTCTGGTCGCGGAAGAGATTGGCGGGGCCGGGCAGCAGGGTGACGCCGTCGGCTGGGTTGGTGATCGTAGTTTGCAAGTAGGCGAAGCTGACGCGGCGGGGCATGGCGACGTATTCGCTGCGACCGGGATAGTCGTGGCTGAAGACGGTCAGTTTGTGCGGGGCTCCGTCGCTGGGGATGGTGCTGTCGCGGTCCAGGCTGAAGGTGACGACGCCGCCCTGGTTGGCAACTTCGGCGCTGATGTTTTCGGCTTGGAAGACTTCAGCGTCGTCGAGCTTAGCCAGCTTGGCTCGTCTGCGTTGCAGGGGGGCGGCTTGTTCGTCCAGCGCAGCGGGTGCGGCGGCGGCGAGCAGGGTGCCGCCCATCGGGACCGGCGGGCGCAAAATGTCGATGTACCAAGGCTCTAGCTTTGGCGGCAGGGTGCCCAGTCCGGGTTTGGCGGTGGACAGGTTGAGGGCGATGTCGGTCCAGTCTTCGCCGCTGTTCTGCTGAACTTCGGCTAGGTAGGTCAGGTTGAGCGAGTCGCCCGCCGCGTTGAGCCGCAGGTCGTAGAGGGGGGTCCAACTGGCGCGGCTGACCACGTAGGAGACTTCCAGCTCAAAGTCGCCTGCGCCTTGGGATTGGATGGCGATGAACAGGCTAAAGCTCTCGCGGGGGCGGGGGGTGCGCACTTGCTGTAACTGCTGGCTTAGTGCTTGGATCTGCGAGGTTAGTTCGCGGCCTTGGCGTTCGAGTCCGCTGATGGCGTCGGCGTAGTCGGTGTAACGTTGTCCCAGAAAGTTGAGCAGCTCGTTGGTTTGCTCTAGACCAATTTGCTGGCGTGCCAGCGCTTGGGAAATGCGCTCTATGGACTTTTCGCCCAAGCCCTGCACAAAATTCTGCTGCAAGCGCAGGGCTTCTAGGCGGTCTTGTAGGCTGCGCTTTTGGTCTTCTAGCTGCTGGAGTTGTGTGGTGAGTTGGGCGACGCGCTCGGCGACGGGTTCGGTGGCGTAAATTTTTTCGGTGCGTACGCCTAGGAGGCGTACGGTGACTCGGCCTGCGCCGCTGGCTCGTACGGATTCGCTGCGCAAGCTGGTGGGCAGGCCGGTGAGCACCAGTTCGCGTTCTTCGCCGGTCAGGCTGATCAGGCCGCGCCGGGTGACCTGGGCTTGGTCGGTGTAGACCGTGACTTCGGTGATTTGGGTGCTGAGGCTGGGCGACGGGACCGGGTTGGACATGGTGGGGGTTCCTCGCGAGGCGCTTTGCGGCCCATCTAAGATATCTCTTTGGCTCTCGGTGCTCGGGCGCTGGGGGGCACTGGGTTGGGGGGCACTGAGCTGGGGGGCACTGAGCTGGGGGGCACTGAGCTGGGGGTCGCTGGGTTGGGGTGGAAGTTTGGGTGGGTCAGAGAACCCGGAAATGGGGGGGGGGGGGGGGGGGGGGGGGGGGGGGGGGGGGGGGGGGGGGGG
>JANNOU010000218.1:0-1730 GCA_031399305.1 Leptolyngbya sp. SOY_34_metabat_272 | reverse complement strand
TTCGAGCCCTTCCGAGTTTTAGCCGGATGAGCCTCCTGAGGTAACGTGATGTTGATGTTTCGCGACTTCAGCAGCACGACCAAAGGAGGCCCAGCCGTGAATAGATTCTGCTCCATGTTCAGCCAGATTCTCAAGGTGTTTCCTCGACTGGAGTTCGAGGCCGCCGTCAGGAAGACCCGCGCCGAGCGCCATGCGCGCGGCTTCGACTCGTGGGACCAGTTCGTGGCGATGATTTTCTGCCAGCTTGGCCGAGCCCATTCGCTGCGAGAGATCTGCGGCGGCTTGGCAAGCTGCGAGGGGAAGCTCAACCATCTGGCAATGACCGGCGCGCCGTCCCGTTCGACGCTGGCGTACGCCAACGCCCATCGCCCCTGGGAGCTGTTTCAAGTCGTCTTCTATCAGCTCCTGGAGCGCTGCCGTCCGTTGGGCGAGGGTCGACGGAAGTTTCGGTTCAAGAACAAACTCGTGAGCCTCGACTCGACCGTGATCGATCTGTGCGCGACGCTGTTCGACTGGGCGAAGTTCCGCAGGACAAAGGGCGCGATCAAGCTTCACCTCCTGCTTGATCACGACGGCTACCTTCCCAGCCTCGTCGTGGTCACCGACGGTCGCTGCCACGATGTGCGAGTCGCCCGGGAATTGAAGTTTGCCCCGGACACAATCGTCGTGATCGATCGTGGCTACGTGGACTACGCCTGGTTCGGCCGCCTCACGGCGCAGGGAGTGTTCTTCGTCACGCGCATGAAGGACAACGCGGCATACGAGGTCGTCGAGAAGCGTTGCGTCCCCGAGCGCGGGTTCGTGATCCGCGACGAGGTGATCCGGTTGACCGGGGTGCAGGCGCAGAACGACTGCCCGTGCTTGCTCCGCCGCATCGAGTACGTCGCGGAGGACGGACGCGGGTTGGTTTTCTTGACCAACCACCTCAACTTTGGGCCCACCACGATCGCTGCGATCTACAAGGACCGCTGGCAGATCGAGCTGTTCTTCAAGGCGCTCAAGCAGAACCTCAAGATCAAGACCTTCGTCGGCACCAGCGCCAACGCCCTGAAGATCCAGGTCTGGACGGCCCTGATCGCGATGCTGATCCTGAAGTACCTGCAGTTGAAGGCGACCTTCGGCTGGTCGCTGTCCAACCTGGTTGCATTGTTGAGGATGAACCTGTTCACACATCGGGACTTGTGGGCCTGGATCGACGCCCCGTTTGAGGAACCTCCACCCGTCGCGGCGCTCGAACAGCCGGTCTTGGCGTTCGGCTAAGTTGGACAGCAGCAGGGGGGGGCCTGGTCGGAGAACCCAGCATGAACCCGTCCAAGTATCGAGGAAATCCGAACCACCTGACCGCGGGGTCAGGCTAATTTGGACAGCAGTGATGCGAAATGAACAGCTTGTTCATCGTGCAAGCACACTCACAGCTGTGCGCGCTTCCTGGCGGCGGTTCCGGTGAGCAGATAGCAGAAGTACCGCCACACATATGCCCCGGAGGACAATTCACCGAGGAGCCGTAGGGGGCAAATCGCGTGTGCTTACCGGCCGGAGCGCACTGAGAGTACGTTGCGCGGTAGTCAGACGAACACAGCCTCGCTTTCGCGCTGACGAACACCAGGTAGTGGTTGTAAAGATCCGAATTGATGATAGAAATATCGCCTTCTTGCACGCCGCAGAGGGGCGCGCCATTGACCAGGCATGCCGTAACGTTCGTGGAGATGTAGTCCTGCTGCGCGGCAGCG
>JANNOU010000185.1:0-1895 GCA_031399305.1 Leptolyngbya sp. SOY_34_metabat_272 | reverse complement strand
CTGAGTCTTGAGTATACATCAACAACCCAAGCTAGCACTCCTCACCCCTCACTCCTCACTCCTCACTCAGCACTCAGCACTCCCCACTCCCCACTCATTATTGACGATCGCGCTACTATTGAAAGAGGCGATCGCGTGTTGCTGATTGTCGAGGATGACGTTAACTTTGCGCGTATCCTCATAGAGATGGCGCAACAGCATGGATTTAAGGTGATCACTGCTCAAAATGGCAGTACAGGTTTAGCACTGGCGCAGCGATTTCTGCCTTCAGCGATTTTGTTAGATATCAGGTTGCCAGAGATGGATGGTTGGACGGTATTGGATCGCTTGAAGCATAACTCAACTACCCGTCACATTCCCGTGCATATCATGACCGTTGAGGAAGGGCAACAGCGCAGTTTGCAACTAGGAGCGATCGCATATCTGCAAAAGCCCCTAACTAGCGAGACAATATCTGAGGCATTAACTAAGATTAGAGGTTTTGTTGAGCGCCAGGTGAAAAATCTGCTGGTAGTCGAAGATGATGATACTCAACGGCTTAGTATTGTGGAGTTGATTGGCAACAGTGATGTTTCTACCACTGCTGTTGCCACGGGTGCAGCAGCCCTAGAAGCGATTCGCTCACAGCATTTTGATTGCCTCGTTCTCGATTTAGGGCTACCGGACATGACCGGGTTTGAACTAATCGAGCAGATAAAGCTTCTACCTCACGGTAAAACTTTACCAATTATTGTTTACACTGGTAGAGAAATTAGCAAAGTTCAAGAAACAGAACTGAGGCGGATTGCAGAGACAATCATCATTAAAGATGTGCGATCGCCCGAACGTCTCCTTGATGAAACAGCATTATTCTTACACCGAGTCCAGGCAAATTTACCTGCACCCAAGCGACAAATCCTCGAACAACTCCATTCACAAGATTACTTACTCGTCGGCAAAAAAGCCTTAATCGTAGACGACGATATGCGTAATATCTTCGCGCTGACAAGTATGCTGGAGCGTTATCAAATACAGGTTTTATACGCTGAAAATGGCAGAGAAGCGATCGCCCTGTTAGAAGACACACCAGATGTTGATGTCATCTTGATGGACATAATGATGCCAGAAATGGACGGTTACGACACAACGCGCCTAATCCGCCAAAACGAGCAATTTAAATCTTTGCCGATTATTGCACTTACCGCCAAAGCCATGCAAGGCGATCGGGAGAAATGTATTGAAGCAGGTGCATCAGACTACATCACCAAACCCGTAGATACCGAACAATTGCTTTCACTCTTGCGCGTTTGGCTATACCGTTAAAACAGCATTCTCAACTCTTACTCTCTGCGCCTCTGCGCCTCTGCGTGACACAAATTCATAATTTCTTACCCAGCAACGCCATCGTTATGATCAAACCTCAATCTCCACTACCGCTCAATCTGTCGTTGTAAAGCAGGTAATTCAAAAAAGAACCAAACAGCAGCAGCAATACATAACACTCCACCAATAAAAACAGTTTTAGATGCTCCAATCTGACTAGATAATACTCCCATCAAAAGACTACCAACAGTTCCCATGCCAGTAAATGCCATGATGTAGAAACTAGAAACTCTAGCCCGCTTTTCCTCTTGAACCACCACTTGAATCAAAGCATTCCCAGCACTCTGCTGTAACAGAAACCCAAACCCTCCGATGAACATGGCGATTAGACTTATCAAAAGTGTCTGTGATGCTCCAAGCATCACCAAAGCACACCCACATAGAATAGGCCCTAATCCAATCAACTGACTCAGCCTTTTCAGACGTGTCTGTGTGCTTATATACAGCGTAGATAATAATGCTCCCGACGCCGCCGCAGCACTTAAAAAGCCTAAAGTGACTGCATCTCCGTGCAGTACATCCTTTGCAAACAG